>CAYFWH010000019.1:0-8322 GCA_964346785.1 uncultured Weeksellaceae bacterium
GCATTGTTCAAAATTAATGATTATTTACTCAGTGATTACACCTTTATTTATATTAATTATAATTAAATTTGCACTTCTTTAAAATTAATCCAAAAAATTAGTTATGATAATTGAAAAAATAAAAGAATCGAGATTCACTCCTGAAATTTTTAATATTGAAGTTTTTGGTACTGCATTTTCAGATCACATGTTGTTATGCTGGTACAAGGATGGAAAATGGGGTGAGCCTGTAATCAAGCCGTACGGTAAGCTGGAATTTTCACCGGCTCTGTCTGTTGCGCATTACGGGCAGGGAATCTTCGAGGGAATGAAAGCATACAAAGGTTCAACCGGAGATGTTTATCTTTTCAGACCTGAGGAAAACTTTGACCGATTCAATAAATCAGCTGTCCGAATGAATATGCCTGAAGTTCCATCAGATGTTTTTCTGAAAGGAATCAGAACTTTGGTAGATATGGACAGGCAATGGGTACCTGAAAAATACGGTATGTCGCTATACATCAGACCGGTAATGTTCGGAACAGAAGAGGCAATTGCAGCTCACTCATCCAATGAATACCTTTTTGCAATCATGATGGCTGTTGCGCCTAATTATTACAACAAACCACTGTCGCTAAAAATTGCAGACAAATACAGCCGTGCTGCTAACGGAGGAACCGGTTTTGCAAAAGCTGCCGGAAATTACGGTGCATCCTTCTACCCTGCTGAAGTTGCCAGAGAGGAAGGCTATGATCAGGTGATATGGACTGATGATGCGACCCACACATTAATTGAGGAAGCTGGAACAATGAATGTTTTGGTGAGAATTGGTGATAAACTGATTACAGCTCCTACTTCTGAAAGAATTCTGAACGGGGTTACGCGTAAAAGTATTTTGCAGCTTGCAAAAGATTCCGGAATTGAAGTAGAGGTTCGTCCAATTACTGTAAAAGAAGTTTATGACGCTCATGTTACTGACGACCTAAAAGAAGTGATTGGTGTAGGTACAGCGGTAGTTGTTAATAATTATGCCGCAGTTGGTTATGGTAATGAAAGATTTGATTTACCAAATCTGGACGAAAAGAATTGCTACGGTAAAATCCTGAAGAAAAAATTAGTTGACTTGCAAATGGGTATCAGCGAAGATCCGTACGGATGGAGACAGGTTGTTGAGCATCCAGTTGAAGCAATTTAATAAAATAGTAAACTACAAACATAACGAGCCGGATAATTCCGGCTTTTTTTTATTAAAATAATGTCATATTCTAATCAGAATATCTGTTAATTCAAGCCTGAAACAACCTACCCAATCTCCACTATTATCCGTGTTCTATTGTGCTGTTTTTTGGGTTGAGAAATGTGCTTAATTGGAACGCTGATGACGCGGATTGCTAAAGCAAAGCGGGTTTTCACGGATTTTTATTTTAAAAATCAGCGGTTATCAGCGTTTTCGCTTGCGAATCGGCGGCATCCGTGTTCTATTGTGCTGTTTTTTGGGTTGAGAATTGCGTCTTATTGGAACGCGGATTTCAATAGCTTAGATTATAAAGGATTTAGATCTCTGATAGCTTATCAGGATTTTGTCTGGTGTCAAACACATTGGCGATAATTATTTTTTTAGTCTCAAAATTTATATAATAAATTATTTTGTAGTTGGTAGAAACTAAGTATCTAAATTCTTGAGGTCTGTCTTTTAACAATTCTTCAATTGCTCCAATCTTTGGTTGTTTTTTTTGAGATTTATTGTTTGATTAACAATTTTAACAGTTATTCTTTTGGCTACTTTTAAACTTGCCTTCTTCTTGTAATATTCAAAAATATCAATAAGTTTATTTTCAGCAAACTTCGTCCAAACAACCTCTAAGTCCATTCTTGAATCTTATCTTTAAGTTCTTCCGCAGACAAAATTCTTCCGTTTTTTTCATCTTCTAATGCTGTATCAATTTCGTCATTTAATTGCTTTAAAGACATAGATTTAAAATCATCATTATAGGCTACAGAATTATTTTTATGAAGAAAATTTCCCAAAGCATTGAAAAGTTTTTCATCATCAATTTTCAAGAATTCTTGAATAAGTAAAAGTTTTTTTGTTTCTAAATTCATCTTTTTACTTTTTCACAAATTTAATCAAAATAAATAAGTCCATTTATGCTTTAAAAACTCAAACACAACCTACTCAATCTCCACCCGGATCCCTTCCGAATGTGCACTCAGCTCGGGCGCATACATATTTTGCAGCGAAGTGATGCCATTCGAGAAATTCCCGGCGTTGTTGGCTCTTACTTCATATTCAAAAACGAACGATCCTTTCGGCATTCGGTCGATAAAGAAATTGGTGGCAGCATCGCGGGTGCTTTCGTAATACCCCATTCCCTGTTGCCATTTGTAGCTTGAAAGCACATTCACCGGTTCGAAACCACTTGCTCTCATATCCTTGATATGCACAAATTCCATATCCCGGTCAGACTGGATTTCCAATCTTACAACTACCAAATCTCCGATTTGAATCGGTGTTTCTTCGGTGATTCGGGTCAGAACCGGTCCTTTGCTGCTGTTCTTTTTCAGGAAAAGTTCTTTCTTGAATTTTACGCCTGTTTCAGCCGATGTAATTTTGTCTAAATCCTCGAAATACTGCCAGTACATCGCACCCCAGGCCACGCCCGGTGAAGTTTTCTGAACTTCCACTTCACCCATTTCGGGCTGGATTTCGGTTTTGTTCCAACTGGTTTTGATATAACCCGTTCCACTTTGTGGCGCATCTTCCAAACCTTTTAAATCCAAATTCTCATTTCCGATTTTCACAGAAATTCCTTCTTCCGAATTTGTCCAGTCTTTTCCGGTATTCATCAACGCATAAACCGCTTCGGTTGTGGATTTGGTCGAAGTCCAGCGGTTGGTCCGTCGGTTTTTCAGCAACCAAACTTTCATACTTTCCACGCTTTCAACATCGTTCAGAACTTCATCAAAAGCTTCAATCAGCATCGCCTGGGTTTCAATCGGTGCCTGATACCAATACCAACCGGCTTTGTTGGCTTTCCAATACATTCCGAATTCATCGCTTTCCACCGAATTGTCTTTGACAGAAATTAGCAATTCTTTTGCCTGAGCGGTTTTTCCGTAACGATTGAAAACCAAACTCAACATCGCCTGAGTTTGCAAAGGT
This sequence comes from uncultured Weeksellaceae bacterium, assembly GCA_964346785.1. Taxonomy (GTDB): domain Bacteria; phylum Bacteroidota; class Bacteroidia; order Flavobacteriales; family Weeksellaceae; genus Moheibacter. The sequence continues at coordinate 3,143 of CAYFWH010000019.1, forward strand.
TGTTTGAATTTATCCTTATCCAATTCTTTTAAGAAATAATCACGAATGGTTTTTCCTTTATTGGACAGCGGATATTCTTTCAAAAAGAAACTTCTGGCATACAAATACTGAATTCCGTTATACGATGAAGGTTTGTAATCTTTGTTTTTCTGGTATTTATCCCATTCTTTTTCCATTTCGGCATCGATGAACTGAATCGCTTTTTTCAGCATCTTTTCAACATCACCGTTTACTTTTTCATTCAAATCAATGCCCATTTTCTGAAGATGTCCAAAACCTGAAACGATATGAGTTGTGATATATCTGCTTTCATTTCCACCTTCAAACCAAGGAAAACCACCATTTGAAGATTGTTTGTTCTGCAATTTTCTAAATGTATTTTCAAATTCATTTTGCATTTGATTCAAATCAAACAAAACCGCAATTCGTTTCATTTGTTCTTCTTCACTTTCGGACTGACGAACCCACGGTGTTTCTTCCAATAAAATGGATTTCAATTCTTCATTTTGCTCCAATTTTGATTTCAATTCACCCTTTCGGTTCCAGTCATCAAAAACCGCTCTGATTTTTGGATTGGAATTGATGATTTTCTCTGAAAGTAAATTTCCATACAACCTCGCAAAAACCTGTTCTGAACAATCATACGGATATTCTCTCAGATAAGGCAAAGCAAAAATCGCATACCAAATCGGGTTGGGTGTCATTTCAAAAGTCAGTTTGAAATTATCCAAAGTCGAAGACGAATTGTTTTTTAATTTATCAAAACTGAAATTCTTGGTCTGACCTTCACGGACGAAAATCGGCAGAGTTTCGGTAACCATCATTCGGTTGGTCAAAATCGGTAACGCAGATTCTTCACCGTCCGAGAAATCCCCGGCACTTGCCACCACTCTGTAAACCACCGCACCAATGTTTTTCGGAATCGTGAGTTTCCAGGAAACGGTGTCGCTGTTTCCTTTGGCTACCGTGATGTTTCTGACGGCATTCAAATTCCCGAATTCAGTATCCAAGGGCTGCATACTGAAGGCATTAAACAACATCAGTTTGGCTTGTCCTTTTAATTCATTTTCAGAAAGATTCGTGATTTTAGAAGAAAACACAATTTCATCGCCTTCTCTCAAAAATCTTGGCGGATTGGACACAACCATCAAATCTTTTTGGGTTCTGACGGTGGCTTCAAAATAGCCGGTTCTCAAATCCGGCGTATGCGCCATTGCCATAAATTTCCAAGCGGTCAGGCTTTCGGGCGTAGTGAATTGGATTTTCACATTGCCGTTTTCATCGGTTCTCAGATTCGGATAAAAGAAAGCAGTTTCCTGTAAGGCTTTTCGGGCTACAATATTGTCGAGATTATTTTCCTTTTTCTCAATGAAGAATTTATCAGTGGTATAATTTGCATCTGTTATTAGTATAGAATCCGGCTCTTCTCCTGCATCAATCATATCAGCATAATAATATTCTTCTTCATTTATTTTAGCAGGTGCCGATTCTGACATAACAACATACTCATCATAATAACCATCCTTATCCCTTTTTTTAACAGAAGGTACTGCTCCGAGAACATATCCCGCTACGCTCTCTACTTCATATTCGTAATATCCACCAAACCAAAATCCAAACCAGTTCAATTTATCAAAATCTAAATAATAAGATGGTTTATAATTCTTATTCGAAAAAGATGCGAGCGAACCGAAATTTGCGTTTCCAAAACCTTTGTACACATCCCATGAATTGAATTTTGAATAGTTATAATTCATACCCATAGGAAAATTAATGCTGTTACTTCTGAACTGGTCGAGTGAAGCATCGTACATCGTAGTCAGCATTTCAGCCAAAAATTTATCTTTGTCTTTTCCGCTGACGGTTAGCTCCCAAACTTCTTTGTCGCCGGGTTGCAATTTGTCGCGCATCGTTCCTGCAGTGATTGTAAGCGAACGGTCTTCATAAGGAACATTTACAGTTAATTCTCCGGATTGTGCAGTATTGAACTTTCCGAAATAATAATGAACAAAGACATTTCCACGATAATCTTCCGTAATTGGAAAACTAAAAGATTTTACTTCGTTATTAAGCTGTATCTTTTGGGTTTTAACGATTTTTCCGTTGGCTTCCAATTCAACTAAAACTTCAGAATCTTCGCTGGCAGTAGAGAAATTAACCACTGCTGTTTCTCCGGGTTTGTAGGAGTTTTTATTAAGATTGGCTGAAAATAATTCTTTGTCCACCGGATTTTTCTTTTCATTCCGGTACAGGTAAACCAATTGTTCGTTTGGAATCGTGTCTTTTCCATCGATGATATAACCTTTCAAAATATAATATCCTTCTTTCCAGTTTTTGGTGTCAAGCTTTACAACTTTTGACTTTTCGGTATCAAAATCCTGATTCAAAACCGGATTTTCTTTTGTCCAGTTTTCCTTTTTATTTTCATCGCCATAAGCTTCGTGCGGAAAATAAGAAACGAATTCCTGTTGATTATACAAGTTGTAATCAATTTCAGCAAAACCTGAATCTCTCAAAACCCTGTTCGGTGGATTGATTTTAGTTATGCTAATTTTTCCTTTGGCAGCCAAAAATTCGCCATTTAGATTATTAGTAATAATTGACAGCGAATCCAATTGATTCATATTGACCTTTTCAGTTAAAGGAATACTAAGCGTATATCTCAAATCACCAACCGTAATGGCTTGTTCAGACGAACGGGTTTCCCCGTTGATGTCGGTAATATCAGCAACGACACGGTAAGTGTAAGTTCGTGGGCTTCGGCTACGCTCAGTCCCCGAACCCGAACCGGTCGCTGAGTGGAGTCGAAGCGCCGGTTTGGCATTAAATTTTATTTCAAATTTTCCATCCTGATCGGTCTCGGTTTCTCCGTTTGTAATTTCTTCTTCGGGAGAATATGGGAAACTTCCTCTCATCCACCACGGCCAATAAGGATAAACCGCCTGGCGATAAACTCTGTAAACCACTTTAGCGTGGTCTATATTTGCTCCCGAATAAGCCATTGCTTTTCCCTTAGCAGTAATTTCTTCTTCTAATTTAAAGGTGTCGGTTACTTTATCGAATTCAACTTCAAATTTTGGTCGTTTGTATTCTTCCACACTGAATGAATAATAACCATCAGCAAAATTATCTTCGAGATAGAACTGACCGGTCAACCCAGAAGCCGGTAAAACAAATTCTCCTGAAACAGAACCAAATTCATTGGATTTCAGATTTAGTGAAGTAATTTCTTTTCTGTTCGGGTCTTTTAAGGTAATTTTTACAGTTCGGTTGGAAATTATATTTTTGTCGTTTTTACCGGAAGTTTGATACAGAATCGCTTTGAAATAAACGGTTTGTCCGGGACGATAAATTCCTCGGTCAGTAAAAAACTTAATTTTATTTGAAGTTAAATCATTGTCCGTATTTCTATTTGAATAATAGGAATTGGAATATCTAACATTCTCTTCTTCAATCATAAAATAGTAAGTCCGGTAGTAGTCTGTCGGTGGATTGAAAGTTGCCAAACCAAATTCATTCGTTTTTAAAGTTTGAATTTTAATTCGTTTTCCGTCTTTGAATTCAAGAACATCTACAGTTTTTCCCTGCACCGGTTTTCCACTTTCGCGTTCGGTTACCAACAATTCATTTTCTCTGAATGAAATTGCATAATCACTCACTTCCAGGGTCTTATATTTTATTTCGGTAGCATCTTTTTCGTATTTAAAATCCTGACGATTTGAAACCATGATCAGGTATTGCCCCGAATTGAGCGGATCGATTTTGGCAAGGGTCGAATGCATTTGATAATCATCAAAGGTTTTTAAATCCATTTGGAATTCAGAAACTTGTGGGAAAGTCGAAAATATTTGATTCAGCTGTTTCTGTTTGTTCTTTTCTTCCGCATACCTGAAATCACTGATAATCTCAGATTGGTTTTCGTCATACTTCAAAATCCTGAAATACAGTTTATCCAAATTTTTGTGTGAAATCCTAACCAGAATATTTAAACCCGGAGAAACATAGTTTTCGATATTGATTGAATAATCCGGTGCCAAAATTGCTTTTTTGGCCAATTCAGCGGTTCTTGTTATTTTCGATTTTGGAAAATCATTTAGAATTTTATCGAGATAAGAGATGGATTTTTCGGTCAGTTCTTTTCGTTTGACATAATCTTTTGAATCAGTCGAATTGACTTTGTTGCTATATAAATTGGACAATTCAATTAATATATAAGGTGAAAATGAATTGTTGCTATATTTCTCATTGAGTTGAAGTAGCTGATTTTCATACTCCTCATTAGAAATTTCACTTTTATTAAATTTCAATAACTCCAAACTGTTGTAGGCCACAGCCGCCGTATTGTTTTTGGATTGATGAAAAGCGATTAAATCATTCAGAATTCTTTTTATATTTTCCTTTTTTTGTTGCTCGGTTTCTTCATCATAATTCGAACCATAGAAATATCTACTCTCTTCCTGAAAAAAATCAATCGCACGATGAGCAAGTAAATCATAAAGCGTAGGTCTGAATTCCCGGGTTTCTTTTTCTTCATTCAAAAGATAACTCCAATTAGCAATCGGTTGTTCTTTCAGCTGCTTCGGATTTTCAATGGAAGCCAAATAAAACTCGGTACATTTTTGTCTGAAAGTATTTTCGGTCCAAAATCTGAAATCCGTGTTGGTTGCTGTTTCAACATTAGTCCTTTCGTTGATAACCCATTGGTTTTCCTTATAATAACCATAAAGCATTTCGGCATACATTGATTGCAAAATTGCTTTTTCCACACCTTTTGCCTCTTTGATTTCATTTTCGAAATTCTGAACAATTTCTAATTCAATGTCATCATCATCGCTTGTATTCATCAAAATCCCGGATTGAACCAATAAAGATTTAATGATTTGTTGCGCATTTTTATCCTTTTTTGCCTGTGCATAAATCACATTTACATCGGTCAGCAGACTTTTGGACAATCCTTTTTCTTTTTGTTTTTCGATGGATTTCCATTTGGAATCATAATCAAATTTTTGCGCCATGGTTAGTGTAAAACTAAGAGTGAATAATATAATAAGCAGCTTTTTCATAATTCTTTGTTAAACAAGCATAGTGCCAAGATACGAAAAAGGTTGAAACCGAAAATTAAAATTTCAGAACTCCTGATTCATCGAAAAATTAAGCGGCATTTCATTATGAATTAATGT
>CAYFWH010000019.1:8422-22065 GCA_964346785.1 uncultured Weeksellaceae bacterium
AATTAGAGATATTCTATTACAATCCTTTCACCCCTGACGGGGTTAGTTAAACTATAAGTTCAGAACTCCTGATTCATCGAAAAATTAAGCGGCATTTCATTATGAATTAATGTTTGAATTTTATATCAACTCACTTATTCCAATTTTTAATCAAAAGGAAAAGAAATAAATCACTGAGAAATAATCAAACCTCGGAGAGGTGATATAATTGTAAAATATCGGGCAATACTCACGAAAAAAACCCCGGAGGGGTGGCAGCATAAAACCCTAAATTATTCACAAAACAAACAAGTTCTATTGCAAAAATGAATTATCAGTTGGTAGTCATTTTTTCTTTCCATCTCAACCGTTGAGTTAGATGGTTGTTTTAATAATATCACCCCTAACGGGGTTAATTTAATTAGAGATATTCTATTACAATCCTTTCACCCCTGACGGGGTTAGTTAAACTATGAGTTCAGAACACCTGATTCATCGAAAAATTAAGTGGCATTTCTATAATATGGATAGCGAATTCAGTCAATCAATATTCGTCACTCAACAGAAAATCGGCTATATGGATATGTTTGATACCATCGATTGAATCTTTCCAAAACTCATCCATAGTTACCACAAATTTTGGAAAATTGTCTTTGACTTCTTTCAAAACCGAAAATTCTCTTTCTACTGTTTCTTCGCTTTCCAATTTATATGCAACCTGAACATAGATTTTCTTGTCTTTTTTCTCGGCGACAAAATCGATTTCTTTGGTTCCGATTTTTCCAACAAAAACCTGATAGCCTCTTCTTTTTAATTCCAAAAACACAATGTTTTCAAGAATACCCGAAATTTTTCGGTCGCGGAAACCCATCGTGGCATAAATCAATGAAATATCACCTACAAAAAACTTTTCCTGGGTTTTCAGTATTTCTTTTCCCTTCAGGTCATAACGAGAAACCCGATAAAGCACAAAAGCACTTTCCAAAGCCGCCAGATAATTGTAAACCGTATTGATATCCAATTTTCTTTGCTGATTTTTGAAATAGTCGGCCACGCTTTTGCCCGAAAAAGTCTTTCCAACATTGTCAAAAGAGAATTTCACCACTCTTTCCAACAATTCCAAATCCCGGATTCCGTTTCGCTGAACGGCATCTCTGAGTATCACAGAAGAATAGATATCATAAACTACTTTATAGGCTGTTTCGAGTGTATAATTCGTGGTATGAATCACCGGAAAGCCACCCAAACGAAGATAATTTTCAAATGATTTATCTGTATAATCTTCCTTAAAATAATGTTTTCTGAAGGTATTGAATTCTTCAAAAGACAGCGTAAATACAGGGATTTCAACATATCTGCCGGCGAGATAAGTCGAAAGCTCGGACGACAAAAGTTTGGCGTTGGAACCGGTCAGATAGATGTCAATATCAAAATCGACCAGCAAAGCATTGACAGCTTTTTCCCAGCCTTCAACTTCCTGAATTTCATCGGTCAATAAATAATAACGGCCTTCTTTTATGATTTTTTTCTTTACATAATTGTAAAATGCCTTGAAATCAATCAAATCGGCAAAAACAAAACTTTCCATATTGATGGAGATGATGTTTTGTTTCGGTTTTCCCATTTTGACCAATTCCTCACCGAGCAATTTTAAAACAGTCGATTTCCCCGAACGGCGAATTCCGCTCAGCACCTTTATCTGAGGCTTGTCGATAAAGTCCTTTATGGATGTGATATAATCAGGTCTTGCGATCATTGTTTTTATGGTTACGACCACAAATGTATGATAATATATTGTATTTTTAGTTGTATAACCACAAAAACTATTTTATTTTTAAGGTTTTTATGGGTATAACCCTAAAAAGTATTTATTTTAATAATGTTTTTATGCCTGTAAGCAGTAATTGCAAATCAGAATTTAATCCAATTCTTCCAGCAATAAGTTAAAATCAAACTGTAAATCCTCATGCAGACCGCTTATTAGTTTTTTAATTCTTTCTTTTTCTCTGTAATAAATATTTTCCAGAATCAAATCCCGGTGATAGTCGCCTTTAAAATCTTTCAATCGTTCACAAAAAAACAGCAAAAGTCGGATTTCGGTTTCTTTGTTTTGAGAATAACGACTGAATTTCTTCAGATTTCTCAAGATTTTCCGAACACTTTTTTTGATGTAAAAATAGCTGTCGGTATTGATCATCAAAAATTGGTTTTCCAATTCATTTTTTACATTTTCGACATACTCATCCTCATTATCTGATTCAAAAAGCAAGTAGGACGCAAGTTCTTTAATTTCGGTTTTAAATTTGGCTAATCTGAGACAGATTTCAATCAATTCGTCGTTTGATTTGAGTTTCAATTCTTTTCTGATAGTTGCAATCGTAGCTGTTTCCATTATAAAATATTTTTAACTCTGCCGACTTGTCCGTCTTCCAACCGAACTTTAATGCCATACGGATGTTGGGCTGATTTAGTCAAAATATCTTTTACAATACCATGGGTAAGTTCTCCGGTCCGCTGGTCTTTTTTCAAAACGATTTCGACTTCAATTCCGGGTTTGATATTTTTTCTTTCAGTGCCTTTCATTCTGTAATTTCAATTTGGTTGTCATTAAAAACCACCACATCACCCACCCGGATTTTCTTTCTCTTTTGGATTTCGGTTTCTCCATTTACTTTCACCAATCCTGAAAGAATCATTTCGTGAGCCTCACCACCTGAATTTACTAATTGCATAATTTTTAGTAATTTATCTAATTGGATAAATTCCTGATTCAATTTGAAAATTAATTCATTCACAAATAACTATATTTAGTTTTTCTTTTTTGAAGAACTGTTCAAAACCAAATAACCTGAAATTGCCGCAAAAACAGAAGCTGCAAAAATCCCAACTTTTGCCTGCATTGTGTATTCTTCGTGGCTAAATGCAAGAGAAGTTACAAAAAGTGACATCGTAAATCCAATACCCGCCAGCAAACCGATTCCAAGAAGATTTCTGTAAGTCATACCTTCCATTGGCGGAGCAAGTTTCAGTTTTATCATCAACAGTGCAAAGCCCATTACACCAATCACTTTTCCGGCAATCAGGCCTACTCCTACTCCCAGAGCTACATTGGTACTAAAGAGTGTTTCCATGTCAAAATCTAAAGCCACACCTGCATTTGCCAATGCGAAAATTGGTAAAACCACAAAAGTAACAAACGGATGAAGTGCAAATTCAAGTCGTTGCAGTGGTGGCATTGCACGGTCTGTGTCTTTTTTGACCTCTTCTAAAATCAGAAGTTGTTCTTCGGTCAGATTGGGTATGTCATCTTTAGGATCAATTTTCAGAAATGTATTCAGATAATTTTTAACTCTTCTCACATAGGATGCTTCTTTGATCTGAACATCAGCAGGAATCATGAAAGCGGCAATCACAGCAGCAATTGTTGCGTGAACACCCGAAAGTAAAAATGCAGTCCACAAACCGCCGATTCCCAAAATTCCATAAAACAAAACGCTTCTCACACCGGATTTATTGGCTATATACATCGCCGCAGCAAACCCAAAACCAATAGCGAGATTTATCAATGAAATATCAGATGAATAAAAGAAAGCAATCACCATTACAGCACCCAAATCATCGACTATTGCAAGCGCAGTAAGAAAAACCTTGAGCGATAACGGAACTTTATTGCCTAACGCATAAAGAACTGCAAGTGCAAAAGCTATATCAGTTGCCATCGGAATTCCCCAGCCCTGATGCACTTCGCCTGAAGGATTGAAAAGTAAATAAATCGCTGCCGGAACTACCATTCCACCTATTGCAGCAACAATCGGAAGCATCGCTTTTCTCGGGTTTTTTAATTCTCCTCCAACAAATTCTCTTTTTAATTCCAACCCAACCACAAAAAAGAATACAGCCATCAATGCATCATTGATCCAGTGCAGTAAATCCAGATTGAGGTAGGTTTCACCGTTAAAATGAAGTCCGAGTTTATAACTTAAAATTTCAAAATACTGATTTGACCAGGTTGAGTTTGCCCAAATCATAGCAACTATGACGCTAATAATTAAAACCAGACCGCCCGATCTTCCCTGATGAATGAATTTTTGAATTGGTTCTGTAAAACGGTCTATCGGGTATTTTTTTATATCGGTATCTGGCATTTGAATATTTTTAAAAATTCTGTGCAAAGTTAGTCAAACAGTCATGAATTACCGAAAGCCTTTACCAATTTATTCAGATTTCATTATACACCAGATTACTGAATATTTTTTCTGAATGTTTTTCTTCTTTTATGCAAAACCGGATTATAATCAGTCCACAAAGCTTGTACACTCTGATTCTCAATCAATTCAGGATTGGTTTCAAGGTACTTGATATTGTGCTTGGTGAAAGTTTCAAAAGCATCTTTAAAAATAATTGAAGTCACTCCTTTTCGCTGATAAGAAGGGTGAACGCCAATTAAAACAAATTCGCAGGTGTCATTTTTCTTCTGAGACTGAAGAAGATGGTACCAGCCAAACGGAAATAGTTTTCCTTTTGCTTTTTGAAGCGCTTTTGCAAAAGTAGGCAGCGTAATTGCAAAAGCACAAAGTTTTCCTTCTCCGTCTTTGATAAAAGTAATGAATTCAGGATTCAGAATCTGAGTATATTTTTTGGCATAAAATTCTTTTTGTTCGGCAGAAATTGGCACATAAGTTCCGAGTACTTCGTGCGATTCGTCGATTAAATCAAAAAGTGGTTTGATATAAGGAGTAATTTCTTTTTTGTTTTTGAAATGGATAATTTCCAGGTTGTATCTCTCGGTAACCATGTCTGCAAAACGATAAATTTTCTCATCGATTTCGGTTGGCACATTGAGTTTGAATTCTACCCACTCTTTTTCTTTTACAAAGCCAAGTTGTTCGAGATGTTTTGGATAATAATCATAATTGTAAAGTGCAATTGCAGTTCCCAGCTGGTCAAAGCCTTCGGTCAGCATACCGGCAGTTTCAAGATTGGATGCACCCATCGGACCTTCCATAAATTCAAGTTCATGTTTTTTTGCAATCTCACTGACTTTCTCAAAAAGAGCACGACTGACTTCCAAATCATCAATTACATCAAAATATCCAAATCTTATTTTTTTAATTTTTTGAGTATTGACTTCATAATGATTGATTACCGCAGCAATTCTTCCAACCGCTTTGCCGTTTTTGAAAGCCATCAGATAATAAGGAGTGACATCTTTGAGCGTTGGGTTTTTATCAACATCCAAATCATTGATTACTTCTTCAATCAACGGAGGTACGAAATAAGGATGATCTTTGTACAAATTCAACTGAAATTTCACAAAGTCCTTTAACTCCTTTCTTAATTTTATTTCCCTGACTTCTATTTTCATAAACTGGGCAAAGATAATGCAAACTACCAATTAAATTGAAAGCCTTTTTCCAAATACATTTCGGTTCCGTATTTTTCGAGTTCAGAAGATGATTTGAACATTTCCCCCTGATTAAAAGGTGTTAAATTTAAGGGCTGAAGCGGATTTCCGGTAATTTGTGAAATTGCTTTGGCCACCAACGGGTCATTTTCGCTTCCTAATGGCGGTAAATTCTCAAGATAACTGATTTCACTGATATCAAAATCCGGAGAGATTCCCATTACCGGAGAAGGTTGATTCATTGAGTTTTTTGAATCAAATACAATTGGTTGCAATGCCCAGTAATGCGAAGTATTAATTCCGTTATCAGATGAAGTGTACTGAGTAGACGGCGAGTCATAAAGCGTAATTGAACCTACAGTTTTTCCGTAAGTTTGTCTGCCGACAGTTGTCACCTCAATATAGGGTCTCATACTGTTAATCAGCATTTCGCTGGCAGAAGCAGTACCTGATAAAGTCAAAACGAAAATTTTATTCATATTCAGATGAGTCAACTCAAAGCTTCCGTTTTCATTCAAATTGTCATCATATGATTTTGCCTGATTTTCAAATTTATAAACAGAATTAAAATCAGATCTTTTGGAATTAAATGTGAGATTTGTGAAATTCATATCGTTGAACTGTCCGCTGATCATACTTCCAAAATAAGAACAGGTCTGAACCGAGCCGCCGCCATTGTATCTTAAATCTATTATCAAATCGGTAATCCCCTGTGATTTCAGTTCTGCTACCGCCTGATTCAATTCCAGGTTGTAATTTGCACGAAATGCATTGTACATTAAATAACCTATTTTATGACCATTGGTTTCAAAAACCTTATTTATTAAAACCGGGTTTTCTTTAATTTCAATTTTTGTCAGCGTATGTTCTTCATTGTCATTATAAATTTCTCCGTTTTCGATATATCCCATTCCAAAGCTGATTGTATTTCCGGACAAAAGACTTGTATAATTAGAATCATCGAGCTGAACGCCATTTACTTTGGTGAAAATATCTCCTCTCTTCAAACCTGCAATCGATGCCGGAGAATTTGGCAAAACATACTGAACATAACCAAATATCTCATCTGAATTCTGACTGACATAAACCAAACCGTATTTCATACCAAAACTCAGCTTCACATTTGCAAATTCATTTTGCAATTGACGGTAATCATCTACAATCCAAGAAAAACGGTCTGTATTTCCATATTCATACAACAAACCGTAAAACAAATCAGGTGTTTGTTTTGAATTCAAAAAAGAAGTGTATTCTGAATCAGACTGAAAACGGTTGTCAGATAAATCGGCCACATTACTTTGCCAGTAATACCAGAGATTCATCGATTTCCATACAAAATCATTGACAGAAGCTGACGGAGCAGAATGATCATCATCGTTGCAGGAATAAAATGAAATTCCGGAAAATATTAAAAGAAAGAAGAAAATTATTTTGGTTTTCATATTTAAAAATTAATTGTAATTTTAAAGGTATGAAAAATTTTTATTTATTAATCATTCCATTTGTTTTTGGCAACTTGTTTTCATGTCAGAATTATAGCATCAATAAAAAACCTGAAATTTTGACAGCAGAATATGAAATCAAAAATTTCAATGGAACTGAACAGGGATTTGATGTATTTCTTGTTATTGGAAAAATTCCAGAGGGCATGAAAATTAAATCAATTGTACTGAAAAACAGACGATTTGATAAAATTAATTCAAACACAATGACTCCTAATGAGATTTTTATCGATCAGTATCTGGCTGTAAATTCTCAAATGATTAAAGAATTTATATCTCCGCCAACCGATAACCGCAGAGATGGAATACTATTTGAAGATGGAAACCAGGAATTTTTTATTGAAGTTGAATTTAAATTAAAAACTATAAAATGATATTTGATCCAATTTATTTAATCGTCATCGGTGTTCCCATGCTGTTGAGTATGTATGTGAGCTCGAAATTAAAGTCAAAATTCAGGCATTATTCACAGGTTTATCTTGCAAACGGGATGAGTGGAAAAGAAATAGCCGAAAAAATGCTATCAGACAACGGAATTCATGATGTAAAAGTGACTTCTGTTCAGGGACAACTGACCGATCATTACAATCCGGTGAACAAAACTGTCAATCTTTCAGAAGTTGTTTATCACGAGAGAAATGCAGCTGCAGCAGCGGTTGCTGCACACGAATGCGGTCATGCTGTACAACATGCCAAAGGATATTCATGGTTGCAAATGCGCTCCAAAATGGTACCGGCTGTCAATATTTCAAGTAGCTTGCTCCAATGGGTATTGATGGGTGGAATTGTTTTGTATTTCGCATCAGGTATTTCTACAGTTTTATGGATTGGGATTGCTTTGTTCGCAGTAACAACGGCTTTTGCATTTGTAACTCTACCGGTTGAATATGATGCCAGTAACCGTGCACTCGCCTGGTTGAAAGAGAGAAATATGGTGATGCCAAACGAATATGAAGGTGCCAAAGACTCACTCAAATGGGCTGCGAGAACCTATCTGGTTGCTGCATTGGGTTCATTGGCTCAATTGCTTTATTTTGTGATGATTGCAATGAGAAGAGATTAATCCAACAAATAGTATATAATGAGAATCCCGGTTTTTTACCGGGATTTTTTTATGAATAATTTCAAGCAACTTCCATTTATCAAATAAAAACACGATTTAAAATTTAGAAAGATTTCCTCTTTCATTATGTGATAAATTGAATCTCAAAGTGATTGTTTTTATAATATAAATCAATTACGAAATTAAAGAATTATAAATCCTTAGCTTTGTATTCCAAAATTTATAAAATGACAAATCCGCTTTTAGCGCAATTCAATACGCCTTTTGACAGTATTCCGTTTTCAAAAATCAAAGATACAGATTATGAACCTGCTTTTAAATCCGCTTTGGATGAAGCAAGAAAAGAAATTGATAAAATTTGTAATAATTCTGAAGAACCTACCTTCATTAATACGGTAGAAGCTTTGGAGGTTAGCGGTGAAAGATTGGGAATTGTTTCTGCTGCTTTTTTTAATTTACTCCATGCCGAAACCAATGAGAATATGCAACAAACCGCACAGGTTGTTTCACCGCTTTTGTCGGAATTCTCAAATGATATCCGGTTAAACCCTGTTTTATTTCAAAGGATTAAATCGGTTTATGAGAACAAAGAAAAATTTAATTTGAATTCGGAGCAACTTCGGTTATTGGAAAAGAACTATAAGAATTTTTCGAGAAACGGTGCCAATCTGCCGGACGATAAAAAAGAAAAACTCAGAGAAATCGATAAAAAATTGGCCAAACTCAAACTCGATTTTGGTGACAATGTTTTGGCGGAAACCAATGCTTTTGAACTCCATATTACCGATGAAAAAGATTTGAGCGGTTTACCAGATTTTGTAATAGAACAGGCCAAACACGAAGCCGAATCCAAAGAAAAGGAAGGCTGGATTTTTTCGTTGCACGCACCTTCTTATATCCCATTTATGACTTATGCCGATAACCGGGAATTGAGAAAAACACTGAGTTTGGCTTATGGGAAAAGAGCTTTTCAGCAAAACGAGTATAACAACGAGGAAATCGTGAAATCCATTGCAGAATTGAGATTGGAAAGGGCGAAATTATTGGGTTATCAATCCCACGCTGATTTTGTTTTGGAAGAAAGAATGGCGAATTCGCCTAAAATCGTCAAGGATTTTCTAAATGATTTATTGGACAAATCAAAAAGATTTGGCGAAAGAGATGTAAATGAAATCAGAGAATTTGCCAAAGAAACCGATGGTTTGGATGATTTGCAAAAATGGGATCACGCTTATTATGCCGAAAAACTGAAACAACAAAAATTCAATTTTTCTGAAGAAGAATTGAAACCTTATTTCTCTTTAGAAAAAGTGATTGACGGAATTTTTCTAACCGCACAGAAATTATATGGTATGCAATTCAAGGAAAGAAACGACATTGACAAATACCACGAAGATGTGAAAGTTTATGAAATTCTGAATGCCGAAAATGAACATCAGGGTTTGTTTTATGCTGATTTCTTTCCGAGAAAAGGTAAAAAAGCAGGTGCCTGGATGACTGAATTTCGAGGACAATCCAACATAAACGGCAAAAACAAAAGACCCCATATTTCGATTGTTTGCAATTTCACCAAACCCGGAAAGGACAAACCTTCTTTATTGACTTTTAACGAAGTAACGACTTTGTTTCACGAATTCGGACATTCCTTGCACGGAATGTTGGCGAATACGACTTACGAAAGTTTGTCGGGTACGAATGTCTATTATGATTTTGTGGAATTGCCGTCTCAATTCATGGAGAATTTCTGTTATGAACCCGAAGTTTTGGAAATGTTTGCGCATCATTATCAAACCGGAGAAGTGATTCCGCAGGAACTGATTGAAAAGGTCAGAAAAGCAGCCAATTATATGGAAGGTTATCAGACAGTTCGACAATTGAGTTTTGGTTTATTGGACATGGCGTGGCACGGAGTAGAAAATCTGGAAATCACATCGGTTTCGGATTATGAACAAAAAGTTTTTGACCGTACGGATTTGTATCCGTCTGTTAGAGAAAATAATATGAGCGTTTCGTTTTCACATATTTTCAACGGAGGTTATTCATCGGGTTATTATTCTTACAAATGGTCGGAAGTTTTGGATGCGGATGCTTTTGCGTATTTCAAGGAATGTGGGATTTTTAATCCTGAGGTTGCCCAAAAATTCCGTCATCTCTTGGAAAGCGGCGACAGTATAGATCCGATGGAATTGTATGTGGAATTCAGAGGGAGAAAACCGGATAATAAGGCTTTGATGGAAAGAGCAGGGTTTGTGGAGTAGAAATTGGATGAGACACTAATTTTTATTCCCGGATATGAATTAATCATCAGCCTTATATTGATAATGTTTGGTTAAGAGAACTTAATTTGAAAATGATGTGTTTTTCGATAAAACTTTTCCAAATTTCTAAACTTTGGAAAAGTTCAGTCCAATAAAGAAATCATTAACTAAACGGCATGGATTAATGATTGCTGAATTAAGGAAATAAAATATGTATCTATTGTTGATTAATGATTTACAAATTTCAAATGAATGATAACAGAAAGAATGATGAGAAATATTCACCTAAAAAATCAAACATGAAATATCTAACTCTTATTTTACTGATTTTCATAGGAATCAACAATCTGTATGCTCAAATTTTGGAAAGAGAATACACACCGGATATGCCGAAAATGCCTTTGTCTGTTCCTGATTCACCAAAAAGTCCATCGAAATCTTTGGTTTCTGTACACGACACGATTTTTAAGGATGCAATCGCAATTCAGGAAAAAGATGTAATCACAGATGGAAATATTTTTCTGATTAAATTTCCGATTAAGATACAAAAAGAACCCATTGTTATTTGGAATTTGGACAGACGGATTCCATCACAAGTTTTCTTCGAAAGGAAATCGTTTTTATATGGTCAAAATGAAATATTGCTGATTACACCCGATTGGAAAGCGATTGAAGATAAAGACAATCCATTGCCCAAAATCAATCTTTATCATATAAGTAGAAATAATACGGGATTCAGTGTGGATAGTTTGAATGTCAGCCAGAATGAATCCAAAAAAATTAAAATATATTCGCACAGCCCTTATTGGAATGAAAAGGAAGTCAAATTTATATTAACGGAAGGTTATGGCTCATCTTGTTGTCCGCGCGATGACGGATGGAATTTTTATAAAGCAGTTCAGGAGCAAATCAAACTTTTTGAAGAACAAAACAAGGTGGTAATTCCTAAAACAGGTCAAAGTTTGGGCGAAGAAGGTGAGCATGTTGTTTTTTATCAGCTTGATAATCTGAGCGATGAACAGAAACTTATGTTCATCCGTACTATCAGAACAGCAAGAAACGAACAATTTTCGAAAATATTCACAGCAGAATCAAATGAAAAATGAGAATAATCCTGTATCTGTCGTTTTTAATCGTAAATGTATTTTGCTTCGGGCAACAATCCTATCAATTTACGGATGGCGAACTTGAGTTCGTCAATAAAAACACCGGCATCATTGTTAAAAAAGGCAACGAACTTTATCGGCTAAAAATCCGTTTTCCGGAAAAAATATCAGACAGTGTACAATTCTTAACCGAAAAAATAGATCGTGATATTCTCAAAACCCTAACCGGAAAAGATGATGTTTTTTATTCTTCGGACATTATTTCGTATGATTTTGGTAAAATTAAAAACATTGTGTTCACAACTAAGAAAGACGACGAAATACAACGCTTTTTTGCATTGAACAATGAAATTTTTATACAAACTTCAACAGAAAACGACCGAACCAAACCCAAATCTTCCCATTTGTATTTTATCCTTGAATTTAAAAACAATAAGAAGATTCTTTGTTTTCAAAATTTCGAGTATGGATTAATAGTTCCTGTCAAAGGAAAATCTGAACTGCTTGTTTTCGGAAACGATTTCAATAATTATAAAACCGGTCGGACAAATAAATTAAAGGCTTCTGAAATTTTTACCGGCTGGTATTCTAATGTGGCCCGGAGTTATTTCACAGATACTTTGACGAACAAAAAAGTGGTTTACAGAAGTGTTTTTGGAAACAATGTTTTAGACGATTCCTATGATTCAATTTTCACCAATCGTCAATTTGTTGTGGCTTATAAAAACAAGGAAATCAGCATTTATAATTATCGTTTTCAGAAATTTCCACTCAAAAACATAAGGGCAGTTCACACCGATAAGTATTTTGCTTATGCACAAATCCTGCAAAAAAATAAAATCAGAAAAATCAATTTGCTTGGTCAGGATTATAAATTGGGAGACGGCCCGGAGTTTATGAATTTTTCACACATGTTTCCTGACCAGGAGATTAGATTGGAAATCAATAAAACCAGGGATGGTTTTTATTTGAAATCAAGTGGTGGAGGTTTTGGTTATAATGACGGACTTTCAAAAGACACTTTGTTTTATCATTTTGAAAATCAAATCACCGGAAAACTACATCATTCCGAAGAATATGATTCTATCCGCTTTGCAGGTTTTGGAATTGAGTCCATTACAATTTCTTCTGAAACCGGTTATGAGAAAAAATATCCGATTATTTTTTACTGTAAACGAAAAGACGGTAAATATGATTTGAATACAATAGAATATTTATTACTCGAAAACCCGCCTGAAGAAATTGTCAGGGCAAACAATGATTTACCGAAATTTTTGGACAAAGTAATTCCGATAGATCAGGACACTTACCGGATTGAGAAAAACGGTTTGGCTACATATTTCCCGATAATAAAGGAAATCAAATACAGAAAATTAGAAAAATTTGATTTGAATTTCGCCCGCTTCATGCTTCCCAATGGCAAAAAAGGTTGGTTAGACAAAAATGGCGTTGAGTATTTGGATGAATAAAAGGTTAGATGGATGATTAGTGTTTTATTTGAAAAACTTTGATGGAAAGAGCAGGGTTTGTGGGGTGATTTTGAATTGCTCTCTAATTAGTTTACAACCAGTTTTGCATTCAAATGTATCTATTTATTTTAATTCAATTCTGATACTATCAAAATCTAATTTATTAGGTGGAATATTAAATTTAATTTGTTTTTTAGTTGTAGAGAGTTGAGGATCAAATCCAAATCCTTTTATTTGGTCATGAAACGGAACAAAATGACCTCCCACATCACTTTGAAATAAATTTCCAAAAATAAAATCATATTCTTTTATATTTGTCGAATTAGGTTGTCCTACCCATTTTTCTTCCGGAAAAATTCCGATGAATGTTAATAATCCTCTTTCATCAGTCTCAGTCAAATTTAAAAGGAAAACATCTGTTTTTTTATTATTGCCCCAATGTTTATTGTAATAAAAAACTTTTATGCTTTCATTAATTTTCCCGTCTGTATAAACAACAGTTTCAATTGGTTTTCCAATATTCCTTGCTGAACCGCTAATTATTTTTAAGACAATCGGATGTTTCAACGAAGAAAGATAGACACTGGCAAATAAAAAAATAAACACTCCAATTAATATTTTTTTTTTCATTTGAAATACATTTTATTTTCAAATTTAATAAATTAATCAATTTCATCTGTTTTCCAGCCAAATAGAAATATTAAGGGCTTCATTTAAAATGAAACCCTTAATATTCATTTCTTATTTTGATTTCCATAAATATGCATTTCTTTTCTTTAATCGGTTGTTTAAACTTAATCAAATTCTAAAAATAACGCCTAATATTTAGAACATAATCGAAAAATTACGCCTAATATTTAGA
>CAYFWH010000019.1:22165-27281 GCA_964346785.1 uncultured Weeksellaceae bacterium
ACGCCTAATATTTAGAACATAATCGAAAAATTACGCCTAATATTTAGATTGTAATCGAAAAATTACGCCTAAATTTTAGAATAGAGTGATAATCTTTTTTAGAAGCTTATCCGGAAAATACTACACAGTTAATTTCCAATGCGAATTATGAAGAATTTATAATGTAGAATCAACTGATTGAATTTAAACAATAACTCGTTGTTTCTAATATCAGTACGGATTCATCTTATAATTTTCAAGTAATTTGATTGTCTAATCCGATGGGATGGCAGTAAAAAAAAGTAGGTATCTTGAGATACCTACTTTTATATATTTTAGTTTACTATCACAAATTTAGTCAACTACCGCAAACGCCGAGACGACAGTTTGTTTTTCGTCAATATTATTAGGATTACTAATTGTGATACCATATTCCCCAGGTTCCAGGCTTCCAAGTGTTAAAATGTAAGAACTTGTTCCGTATTTTTTGCCGGTAAATGAAACATAATCCAGATTGTTTCTTTTTGCGGATCCTAAACTACTCACAGCAGCAACTTCAGCTCTTCTAAATTTCTTCTTTTTTTCAAATTTGAAAATTTTGATAATTGATAACGGGTCAGACAAATTATCTGAATTTTTTATTATTATCTTAATATCATCATTACGATGAATTTTTATTGAAGAGCAACAACCGTCTATTTGGATTTGATTTCTAACTTTCCCAATACCGGTCATAATCAATCCGGTTGACGCTACAGTCCTACTCTGAGACAATTGTTTTTCGAGTGGAACAGCAGTTCCATCGCTTTTTATTAATAAACATTCTCCTATAAATTCAGGTTCCTCAAATTCTTGTGCACTCAAGTTGACAGTAAAGAGTGCTAAAGTAAAAAGTAATAAGATTTTTCTCATAGTTTTCAAATTGTTTTATTTATTGAATGCTCAAAGCTAAATATTTTTTTTAAAATAAAAATAAACCTTAAGCTGTTAAAGTAAACAATAATCTAATTAATGTTCAGTGATTGGCCATTCTTTTCGAAAAGGCGTTGATGGAAAGAGCGGAGTTTACTGAGAAGAAATCTTAATTTGTTTTGGAAGCATCCGTCAACCTGGATTTAATTTCGGTGATTTCTGAATTTGTAAGAAACCTCCATTTTCCAATCGGAATATCAATTTTCACATTCATTATCCTGACACGCTGAAGTTTCACTACTTCATTTCCAAAATACTCGGTCATCCTTCTAATCTGGCGGTTTAATCCCTGAGTCAACACAATTCTAAAACGATACTCATCAATTTGTTCAACAAAACATTTTTTTGTTATTGTACCAAGAATTGGAACTCCGTTACCCATTTTTCGGATAAAATCAGGTCCAATCGGTTCTTTAACTTTAACCAAATATTCTTTTTCGTTTCCGTTTTTTGACCTCAGTATTTGATTAACAATATCGCCATCATTGGTTAAGAAAATCAATCCCTGACTGTCTTTATCGAGCCTCCCGATCGGAAAAATTCTTTCAGGAAATTTTATATAATCAATGATATTCTTTTTTTCTCTTTTGGTATCTGTTGTGCAGACAATTCCTCTCGGTTTATTGAAAACGATATAAATAAAATCATCATTTTTTGCAGCAATCAACTTTCCGTCCAGTCGAACTTCGTCTGAATCACTGATTTTTGACCCCATTACTGCTTTGACTCCATTGATGGTAACTCTTCCCTGCTCAACATATTGATCTGCCTGACGGCGAGAGCAATACCCTGCTTCAGTAAAAAACTTATTGATTCTCAATTCTTTCTTTTCTTCCATCAGTTTCGGAAAATTAGTGCGACTGCAAAGATATTCATTCAAAATGAAGTCAGGATAATTCTTTTATGATTGATTGTTCGTTATGAAATAGTTTAAATTTGTCAAAAAAAAGATATGAAATTTAAATTGTTTTCAGTTTTACTATTTTTCACTTCAATTCTATTTGCCCAAATAGATGATGATTTGATGGATGCTTACTTTGATACATTGGAACAAAATGACAAGTACAACGGAAGTGTTGCGATTTCTATTGATGGCGTGATTGTATACAAGAGAGCGATAGGTTATGCTAACATTGAAAATCAAATAAAGAACAACGAAGAAACTAAATTTAAAATTGGTTCTATTTCAAAAACATTTACTGCTACGCTGATTATGATGGCTGTAGAAGAAGGAAAAATCGAACTCAATCAATCGATTAATGATTTTTTTCCGACAATCAAAAATGCTGATAAAATAACTGTTGACATGCTGCTTAGTCACAGAAGCGGAATTTACAATTTCACTTCTGACCCCAAATATCTGGACTGGAATATAAATCCGAAAACCGAAAAAGACTTGGTGAAAATCATTTCAGATTATCAAAGTGAATTTGAACCCGGAACCAAATTTAGTTACAGCAATTCTAACTTTGTTTTACTTTCTTATTTGCTTGAAAAAATATATGAAAAGTCATATTCAGAGATTTTGACCGAAAAAATTTGCAAACCATTTAAACTTAAAAACACATACTTCGGAAATAAAATAAATATTGAAAATAACGAAGCAAACTCATATCAATACAAAGGAGAATGGATTAAAGCATCAGAAACAGACACATCAATTCCAATGGGTGCCGGTGGAATTTCATCGACTCCTGAAGATTTAATTCTGTTTGGCAATTCTCTTTTTAACGGTGAGATTGTCTCAAACGAAAGTCTGGAAAAAATGAAAACTTTGAGAGATGCAGCCGGATATGGCCTTTTTTATATTCCATTCTATGACAAACAGGGTTTTGGGCACTCAGGTGGAATTGACAATTTCAGCTCTGTATGGGCTTATTTTCCGGACCGAAAAGTTTCGATTGCAATTACAACAAACGGTTCAGATTTCAGTGACAACAATATATTAGTTGCGATGTTGAGCATTGCGTATGATAAAAATATTGATTTGCCTAAATTCAGACAATCTGATACAGAAGTTGTTCCGGGTTATACCGGTATTTTCTCAAGTGGTTATTTGGGTATGGAAATAGAAATTACAGAAAAAGATGGAAATTATTTTGCACAAGCAAGTGGTCAGCCGGCTTTTCCGATTGAAAAAAAATCAGATACAGAGTTCAGTTTTGATTTGGCAGGAATAGTTATAGAGTTCGATCCGAATCTTAAATCATTTATACTCAAACAAGGCGGGGGCGAGTTTATTTTTGTAAAACAATAATTATCTGAACCTAACCAGTGAATTAGATTTCGGCTTTTTAACTTCAGTGTTTTTTGAAATCGGTTTTTGGTCAATCGAATCATTTTTTTCGATTTCTTCAACAGTTTCATCATCATCTTCTTCATCAACCGGTAAATCAAACATTGAAGATTTGGTTTCAAACGGATTGGTTTTAGTCGCTTCGTTTTTTGATTCTTTTTTGAAAATTTCAGAAATTCTGTCAAAAGAAGTTTTATAAACTATTCCGGCACCAAAACTCTGATAGTTTCCTGCTCCGCCAAAATTCTGAACACCGAAATTGGTTGGTCTTGTAAAGAAATTAACAACCAGAGTTTTGTCCATTTTTTTTGAAATATCCCATTCCACTTCGGCTTCACCAGTCGTAGTCTCGTTGGTATAGCCTGTTCCAACCGGCACACCGATTTCACCGTTGAAAGTCCATCTCGGACTGAGATTTACCCTAAGGTCAGTTTTGAAACGATCTGAAGTATTGCTCATATCAGACCCTTGTACATAATCGATATCTATGCTCACGCCACCACTGGCAATCAGTGAATTGATGATTCCACCAAGCTGTTTTAGTGCAAGTCCGGCACCTGTGGAAGTAGCTCCGGCAGCCAAAGCATTGTTGTCAGAAGTCATGAATTGACCCAAGAGTAAAATTGAGCCAAATTGAATCATTTTGTCATCAGGGTTCAGGTTAAATTTGTAATCCAGGAGTGACTGCATATCACTTCCACCTTTAGGTATGGTCATCACAAAATCCATTTCCGGATTTGACAAAGATTCACTGATAACAATTCCAAGAATAATGTCATAAGTTTGACTGAATCCTGTGCCGAGAAATTCTCCCACATTTGAAACAGTTCGTTCGTAATTAGCTGTAATATGCATATTTGCATCAAACGGACTGCCACCATTCCAACTCACGAAACTTCCGGTTTTAATTTCAAAATCACGGTTTAGCAACGGAACCTGTCTGAATTCGTATTTTCCGCTTTCAAGGGTATAAGTTCCTTCGAGCGTCATGTCACCAGCTCTTCCGAGATGAAAATTCAAATCATTCGTAGAACCGCTGGCAGTAATCATATCGCCGGTTGAAGGGTCAAAAATCAATTTAACAACGGTTCCGGGGTCTGCAGAGATATTCAAATCTATATGCATTCCTTTGGGGCCGGCAGTTTCTTCTTCATCCTTTTTTTCTTATTGCTTAAACCTGACCAGAACACTGCCGGATTCAATTTCTGTAGCACCTGTATTAGTTGTAAATTCAGAACCTTCATTTACTGTTGCATTTGCAGAAATATCGAGTTTTTCGGGTGGTCCGAAAATTTCAAATGACCCTTGTCCAAAGATTCTTCCGTAAAATAAATCATTGTGCTTAGGCTTTGTATTCAGCACAAGAAGATTATTGGTATTGAAAGAAAGGTTGAGAAACCAGCTTGCAAAATCTCTGAAAAGAACTGAGCCGGTAACTTCTCCCTTGGTATCAAAAACAGTGTCTCTGAATGGAATAAAATCCAAAGAGATAATTCCCTGTCCTCCGCTCTGTTTAGTCACCGGAACTGTATGAATTCCGTCAAATGAATAATCTGTATTTAAATAATCAACTTTGAAACCAAGGTTTGCCAAATCGAGCATTCCTTCAAAATTTGGAGAAGCAAAAGGACCTTCAAATCTGACATTTCCGGATACTTTTCCTCTCAGATTACTCATTGCCGCAGATAAAAAGCTTTCAACAAACTTAAAATCAAAATCGTCTAAGCTCGCTACCATATTGATTTCAGGCTTTTCAGGTTTATTGTCAATAAAACCATTCGCATACAATACCTGAACCTGTGCCTGCTCAATAAATAATTCAAGATCAAACACATTTTGATTGGCATTGTAAACTCCGTTAAGACTCAC
>CAYFWH010000020.1:0-26526 GCA_964346785.1 uncultured Weeksellaceae bacterium
ATTGCGGTCAACTGCTTTTTTAAATTTCTTTTTGGGTACACTCACTCCAATTTTAAATTCAGGCTCTCTGTTGCAATCAAAAAGAAAAACAGCTCTTATCGGAAAATGATACAAACCGTCGCCTTCAGCAAACAGTTTGTCAATCTGTTTACGGCTTTTCAGTTTTTTATCCTTTCCAAATCTAAAATCCATATATGCTGAATGAGTTTCCAAAGTTAAATCATTCTTGGATATTGGAAAGAATGATTAATTTTGTGGAAATTAAAATAAATTAAAATGTATCCAGAAGAAATAGTAGCGCCAATGAAGAAACAATTGACTTCAAATGGCTTTGAGGATTTAACCACCAAAGAAATGGTTGACGATGCGATGAAAAGAAGCGGAACCACGCTTGTAATGGTGAACAGTGTTTGCGGATGTGCTGCCGGAGCTGCCCGTCCCGGAGTTGTCAGTTCACTGGATGGTGATAAAAAACCGGATCATCTGGTAACTGTTTTTGCAGGTTTTGATTATGAATCAACCGAAAGAATGAGAGAGTTTCTTTTGCCTTTTCCGCCAAGTTCACCATCAGTAGCCTTATTCAAAGACGGTGAGTTGGTTCATATGCTCGAAAGATACCACATTGAAGGTCATTCGGCAGATGCAATTGCAGAAAATCTTAAACAGGCTTATCAGGAATTCGTATAAGTCTCTATACAAATAAAAGTTAAGAGCTCTTTAAATCTTATATTTTAAGAGCTTTTCTTTTTTTAATTGTAATTTTACTCAAAAATTTCAAATGAAATCTATAAGCGGACTTATATGCTCACTACTATTATTCGGTCAGGCTTTTTCGCAAAACCATAACGCTTATTACCAAAGTCCTGTCGATCAGGTTAATAAAAACAACATCATACAGTACTTAAATGATTTAGAAAGAAATGAAAAAAAAACACTTGGCTCTGACGGTGAAGCAGATGCGTTGCAATGGTTGATTTCCAACTACCAATCATGGGGTTATGACAATATAGAAACACATAAAGTGAATGCATACGGTCAAACCGGGTACAATCTGATTGTTACCAAAACCGGAACAGTTCATCCGGAAACTTTCGTAATTATTGATGGACATTACGATTCAATTAATGGACCGGGAACCAACGACAACGGCAGCGGAACTTCCGTAATTCTGGAACTGGCAAGAATTCTAGTAGATGTCAATACCGAATATTCAATTAAATTTATTCATTTTACAGCCGAAGAATGGGGATTAATCGGAAGTCAGCAATATGTAGATGAAATTGTTGTTCCTGAAAATTTAGATATAAAACTCGTTCTCAACATAGATGAAATAGGCGGTATTGCCGGAATGAATAATGATACCGTTGTTTGTGAAAGAGACGAATCTTCACCATCTTACAATAATGCTGCTTCTGCTCAGGCAACCGTAGAACTTGCTAATTCTATTGAATTGTATTCAGTTTTGAATACGACTTTTGACTATGCATACGGTTCAGATTATGTGCCATTTCAAGAAAAAGGATATGTCATTACAGGTTTATATGAATTCAATGAATCACCTTATCCGCATTCTCCAAATGATACGCTTTCGAATTTAGATACTGAATACATTTATCAAATAGCTAAAGGTACATTGGGTGCGTTGGCTTATTTTGCAGTTGCTTACGATAATTTAAATACCACAGATTTAAACGCAAAGAAGATTCAGATCTATCCAAATCCGGCTGATGACTTTATCAAAATCTCAGGCGTTCAATCAAAAAATAAAATTCAATTATTTGATGGTTTGGGAGCAAAAGTTTTTGAAGCAAAAGACAGATTGGAGCAGGATTTGATAATTGATTTGAGACATCTGACAAATGGATTTTACACACTTAAAATCAATGAATTAAGTTATAAAATAATTGTTCAACACAAATAAACTATTGTTTTGTTTACAGGAATTATAGAACATACCGGCAGTCTGAAAAAGATAGAAACCGATGAGAGCAATCTCAATTTTTGGATTAAATCTGATTTTACAGATGAACTGAAAATCGACCAGAGTGTTGCCCATAACGGAGTATGCCTGACAGTGGTAGAAATCAACGGTGACCAATACCGGGTTACCGCTGTTGATGAGACGCTAAAAAGATCTAATCTCGGTCAACTCAAAATCGGTGATTTAATCAATCTGGAAAGATGTATGGTGCTGAATGACAGGTTAGATGGACACATTGTTCAGGGTCATGTCGATCAGACCGCAATTTTGAAATCAATCGAAAATAAAAATGGCAGTCATATTTTATTTTTTGAATATGACGAAAGCGATAGCGGATTTGTAACGGTCGAAAAAGGCTCTGTGTGTGTCAATGGAATCAGTCTGACCGTTGTTGATTCTTCAGAAGGTAAATTTTCAGTTGCGATTATTCCATATACCATGGAACACACCAATCTAAAAAACCTGAAGCCGGGCGATATGGTTAATTTAGAATTTGACATAATTGGAAAATATGTACAACGACTGATGAAAAAATAAAAGATGTTTAATCAGTTCAAATTATCACAAAGAATTTTTTTCGCACTGTTCATGGTTATACTGTTGACAGCGATTTCAATCTTTTTGGTAACTTTATTCAATTACAAAAGACACAGTCTCTCGTTTGCAGAAGAAAATCTGAAAATCAAAGAAAGTCAGGTGTTGTCATCAATTGATTATGAATTAGACAGATATCCTGAACATGTCAATGAGGGAAATATCTTTAATCTTCTCGAAAATTCAATTTACGGAATTTCAGATATCCATAAAACCGACATCAATGTTTTTGATACCCGCGGCAATCTGGTTATCACAACCGAAGTCGAAGGCCCTGCCGTCAAAGTCATTCCCAAACAGGTTTTGGACAGTCTTTCCAAAAATCTGGAATACATAAAAGTCCCTGTCAATGTAAGTGATGACAAAGAAGTTTTAATCACTTACCGTTATTTGAACGATATGCGAGGTCATCCGCTGGCGATTGTCAACATACCTTTCAAACCTGATAATTCGATGCTGAAAGCAAATATGCTCAAACTTCTCAACCGGTACGCGGGTATTATGTTTTTTATTCTGATTATCGGTGGATTTTTATCTTGGTTTGTTGCCAAAAGAATCACCAAAAAAATTGACTTAATCGCAGATAAAATCAAACAAACCGATGTTGTAATTCACAACAAACCAATCGAGTACAAACAAAATGATGAGTTGAAACCATTGGTTGACTCTTACAATGAAATGCTCGAAAAACTCAATCAACAGTCCAATTTACTTGCACTGACTGAAAGAGAAGATGCCTGGCGGGAAATGGCAAAACAAGTTGCTCACGAGATCAAAAATCCATTGACTCCAATGAGAATGCTGATTCAGAATTATGTCAGGAAATACAATCCTGACGACCCGGACGCAGGAGAAAAACTAAACGAATTGTCTGAAACTCTGATCAGTCAAATCGATACCATGTCTGCCATTGCCGAAGCTTTTTCTGATTTTGCAAGACTGCCAATGAGAAATGATGAACTTTTAGATGTAAATGAAGTTATTAAAACCGCACTTGAGGTTTTTCCGAAAGATTCAATTCATTTTACTTCTTCGTCAAATGATTTAAAAATAAATTTTGACCGGATTTATTTAATCAGAATTATCACCAATCTGGTGAAAAATTCAATTCAAGCAGTACCCGAATCCAGAGATGCAGAAGTTGGTGTTTTTCTACAAAAAATTAAAGATTTTGTGGTCATCCGCGTTACAGACAACGGGATTGGAGTTCCACCACAGCTTGGCGATAAAATATTTGAACCCAAATTCACAACTACAACCGGCGGAACAGGATTGGGACTGGCGATGGTCAAAAAAATTGTTGAAGATTACAACGGCGAAATCAGGTATATCAGCGAAGAAGGAAGAGGAACCGAATTCACCATAAGAATCCCTTATGTCAAAATCGATCTTTAAATTCAAACAATTCAGCCTGAGTCAGCAAAAATCAGCAATGAAAATCGGGACTGACGGTGTTCTGCTTGGCGCCTGGTCATCTGCACAAAACCCAAAATCCATTTTAGATGTAGGCAGTGGTACCGGACTAATCGGTTTGATGCTTGCTCAAAGATTTAAAGAAGCTGAAATTACCGGAATTGACAATGACCCGGACGCTTTTGAAGAAACAAAATTCAATTTTGCCAATTCTCCTTTTTCGGAGAGATGTTCGGCGGTTTTTTCTTCATTACAGAACTTTGAAACAACTAAAAAGTTTGATTTAATTGTCAGCAATCCGCCATTTTTTATTCCAACTCATTCAGACGGAAGCTCCAGAAGCAGAGCAAGACAACAGTCAGAATTAAATTTTGAAGACCTGATAGAAGGTTGTCATCAATTAATGAATATCAACTCCCGATGTGCTTTTATAATTCCTTTTGAAGGCGAAAAAAAATTGACTGAAATTGCTGAAAACTTTTCACTATATCCTGAAAAAATATGTCGTGTGAAAGGAAATCAGACAGCGAAGTACAAACGAAGTTTGATTCAGTTTTCAGCTGAAAAATCAGAAATTAAATCAGAAGAATTGATTATAGAAATATCAAGAAATATATATACTCCTGATTATATTGATCTTACAAAGGATTTTTATCTGAAAATGTAATTTAATTTTTTACTGTTCTGTAATTTTTGATTTTTAAATAAATAAAATCAAGTTGTGGTTTTTCGTCAGAATAATAATAAATCACTGTATTTCTGTTCACTGCTTTGACCAAATAATTATGTCCCTGGTAACAAATTTCATCAATTATAAACTCTTTACCACCCGGATCTAACGCCAATTCTTCGGGATAGATAATTGCTTTTTCTCTTTCGGGTATATTCACGCCAAACAATCTTTTCATTTCAGAAGAATCAATACAATTATTGACGCCCAGCAAATTTGCAACATATCTGTTCTTTGGCGCTTTTCTTAACTCTTCAGGAGTTGCAAGCTGAATCAATCTGCCGTTTTTAATTACAAAAATCCGGTCTGAATAAGACAATGCATCATGTATATCATGGGTGGTCAGTATCACTGTGGTTTGATTTTCTTTTGCCCATTCTCTGATTCTTTTTCTGATTTCGAATCTCAAAGGCTGATCGAGATGACCATAAGGTTCATCAAGCAATAAAATCTCGGGCGAAGCAGCCATTGCAGCCGCAATCGAAATTCTTTGTCGCTGTCCGCCACTCATTTTAGATGGAAATTCATCTTTGTAAGCCAAAAGTCCAACCGCTCTCAATGCTTTTTTAATATCTCTATTCTTTTTGGGTAAATTAAAGTTACTCAAATATTTACCTACATTTTCTGATACTGTAACCGTATCAAGCAAACTAAATTCCTGGGTTACAAATTTCATTTTTGGATGCCCCGGGACCAAACTGTAATCAGGTCCAAGTACTTTCTCATCATTAAAAATAATTTCACCTTCAGTTGGCTCCACCATGCCGTAAATCAATTTCAGCAGCGTTGATTTTCCGCTACCACTTTCACCGAGAATACTAATGAATTCACCATCATTTATTTGAAAGTTAATTCTCTTTACAACCCGATTCCCGGCAGAATATTCAAAATTTAAATTTCTTGATTTGAGCATATTCAAAGATAAACTTTAAGAATCAATTTTTGAATGATTTAAATAAGTTTTTGAATGACTCATTCGATTTTCATTTTTCTTATCCTAAATCAATTCTTGGGTATAGTCTTTGCTATATGTTTGCATTAAAATTAAAAAAAATGAAGAAAGTATTTTTAGGATTGACTGTTTTAGGGATGATTTTCATTGCTTCATGCGGTAAAAGTGCCGAAACCATTACGGCAACAGATGCTCAGGAAGCTTCTTCTGCATCTCATGACTCAGAAACATTTGCAATCAACACTACAGAAAGCTCTACAACCTGGAGAGGTTTTAAATTTTTTCAGGATTCAAGCAAACCTGAAGTTGGCCACTTTGGTGTAATCAAACTGAAAGACGGATTGTTCAGCGTTAAAGACGGTGTATTGGAATCAGGAAAATTAGTTTCTGATCAGGCGACTTTGGAAAGTCATGATTTGGCTGATGACGCAGAAAACAAAGCAAAATTGGAAGGTCATTTGAAATCTCCTGATTTTCTGAATGTAGATGAATTTCCACATGCAACTTTTGAAATTTCGAGCGTAAATCCACTTTCTGAAGGTGATTACAATTCAGAAATATCAGGAAACCTTGATTTCAGAGGTGTTCCAAAAAACATAACATTCAAAGCTAATGTAAAGGTTGACGGAGATAAACTGAGCATTCAGTCAGAAGAGTTTACAATCAACAGACAGGACTTCGGTGTAGATTTTGCACCCGGAAATGACACGGTTATCAAAGATGAAGTAGTACTTCAACTGGATATCTTAGCAGAAAAAGAAGCTTAATTAAAAAGCTGATAATTACAGAAAAAGCCGTTTCATAATCCAATGAAACGGCTTTTTTATTTCTATAACTATGTGTTTCTTTTCGCAATCTTGAAAAACTGATGTTACAGGTTGGCATTGTGAATTTATAGTTTTTCAAAAATTTCTTTTGCCACTATTTCACTGTTTTTAATTGTCAATTCATTTGAGATATCCACAAATCCTAGCTTACATTTTTTACCTAAATTGTCGAAATGAAATGTTCCGAAATTACTGTCCATTTGATTGGTTTTTGGGTAAAGCAACATTGATTTTTCGGCTCTCCAATGCAGATTGTAAACAAACATTTGTTTTAAGTCATCGTCTGACGGATTATTAGCTTCAATGATTTTCCATTTTGTGTCGATTACAAATGTTTCGTTTTTGGTTCTTAGAACAATGTCGGGACGAATGCGTTTATTTTCCCAAAATTGATCGGAATTTTGAAATGAAACTTCCATTTCGTCCGTTTTGTGTTTTTGAAGAATACGATAAATATATTCTTCCCACAAAGCATTCATATCAAAT
Source organism: uncultured Weeksellaceae bacterium (assembly GCA_964346785.1). Classification (GTDB taxonomy): domain Bacteria; phylum Bacteroidota; class Bacteroidia; order Flavobacteriales; family Weeksellaceae; genus Moheibacter. The sequence continues at coordinate 6,984 of CAYFWH010000020.1, forward strand.
AGAAGCGTTAGTAAATTCTCGTGACCATAATTCAAACTTGGCGAATAATTGAGAATAATAATTTTTGCTATATCAATCGCTTTTTGATAATCGTTACTTTTACGGTCAATAATGACTTTATCAAAATGCTTTTTTTGAATATTGATATTTTCAAAATCCTGAAATTCAAATAATAATCGGTTCAATTTGTCTTTTAATGATTCTTTGACGAAAGTCTTTAAAATCAGTAAACCTTTGTATAAAATTTGATGTATCAAATGGTTCTTGTCATACACTTGGTGTTCGCAATAAAACCATTCTTTGTGAACCAAATTTCGTTGAATATTTTGTGCAAAAAGTAATTTGCCTTTTAGTGCGTTTTGGTTGGATTGATTTTTTCGGTATTTCTTTATCAATCCTTTTTTCACTAATCTTTCAATTTCGTTTAAATACAACTCGAAATAAACATCTAAAATAGAATGGTATCGTTTCTTTAGTTGGGTTTCAGAAATAGATTCAACTTGAATTTTCTTGCAAATTTTCAACATATTCAACAAAACATTCTGCCAAAGATTTTTGTCTGCATTTTCGTTGTTGTCGGCTTTTGGAAGAATTTCAATCGTTAAGCCACCAATTTGAATTACACCGACATAATGACCAAAACGAATTCCTTTGTGAATAATCGTAAAGTATTTATTTTGGTGCATTTCATTAAATTTCACCATTGCATCAAAGTGATGTTTTCGGAAAGCTTCCGAATCATCGTATCGCAATTTTTGATACTCAAATACTTGTATAAATTTTTTGTTATTCATTCGTTATTCTTCATAAATCGAAGTAAATGTACCTTCGTTCCAATCCTCAAAAGGTCGGTAGCGATACACTTTTTTATCTTCTAAAAAGTCATTTTCATATTTGAAGTTTTTTGGGAACTTGGCTGTATTTTCTTCTTGATAAATGAAATTTCCACCTAAAACCAAACCGATTTTTCCGAAATTACCATAAAAATATTCTTCTAAAAGCGGAATGATTTTATCTTTAAAAACCGACTTTAAATCATCCAAGTTTTCAATTCCCATAAAATAAGAATGTCCGATTTGGTGGTCTTTGTCAATCAATACTTCAATGCGCTGATTGATGGTTTCCAATAATTGTTTCAAGTTCACATCGTGATATTCGGAATCCGACAAGATTTCAGGGTCCGGTTGCATTTCAACAAATGAAAACCTTCTTCTCAAAGCGGTGTCCAATGCTTCCACACTTCTGTCGGCAGTGTTCATTGTGCCGATAAGGTAAACATTATTTGGAACTGAAAATTTTTCGTTGGAGTAGGGAAGAGTTACCTCGGTTTGTTCTTTATTACCTTTCCGCTTATCTTCTTCCAAAAGTGTAATGAGTTCCCCAAAAATGGCGGAAACATTTCCACGATTGATTTCATCGATGATGAGGACATAGTTTTTTTGTTCATTATTTTCATTTTGAGAATAATTAAAATGCTCTATCAAATAATTTCCTAAAGCTTTTGTGTATGATGACCAGTCCAATGCTTCTCCAGTTTTCAAATAATGTTCTAAAACATCCTTTTTAATAACTCCTTCATAAGCCTTTTCTGTATTTGCGTGAAATCTAATATTACTTTTTGAATTTTTATAAATGGAAAACTCTTTTGAATGCACCAATGTTTCTAAAACCAATTTCTTTTCACTTGATTTATCTATTTCATTCAATAATTTTTGATAAACCATGTTGAAATTATCTGATTTGATTTGTTTTACAGAAGCCGTTTTACTCAAATATTTAAAAATTCCGTCTTTTATTTCGTAAGTTACATTTCCGTCAATTGTTTCAGGCTTTATTCCCTCTATAAAATCTTCATAACTCAAACTCTGATGAAAAGTAGTGAAAACAATCTGTTTTGAATTGACCAGATTTTCATATTCTTCATTTATTTCTTCACGGGTTCTTTCTTTTTCTCCGTTGATAATTTCAACAGCTAATCTTTTTGTATTGTATGTTTTTCCTGTTCCCGGAGCACCAAACAAAATTTGATTGAGCGGAGTTTCCTTATTGGATTTTATAGTTTCTATTGGCATTTCTGTTTTTGTTTGATATTCCAATTGGCTCAAAATTTCATTCCTGAAATCTATGTCAAAAGCCATTTGCTCCAAACTTTTTTTGTTGTATTTAGAATATCCTGAAATTTGAGTACGATTAAGTTCTTTTTCGATTGAATTAAATACGAATTGTGAGTTTTTTTGAATCTGATTAAAATCTTGAATTCTGTTTAAATAAGCTTCAGGGCTTCCATCGAAGTTTATATAATCATCACAAATTGGGATTTCCGAAATTACTCTAAATTTATAATCTGTACTTTTAGCTTGTTTAACATATAAGATATATCGTTGTCCAATTGTTAACACAAGAATTTTATTAGTAAAATTAAAAACTAATCTTTGGTCATTTTGCTGTAAATCAAATTCTTCAATGATTTTATCTAAAAATTCGTAGTATTCCTCTAAGTCTTTTCGATTAAAATTTTTCAAAAGATTGACTAAATCCGGTTCTTGAAAATCATCTCTGAAAACAACATACAAAATATTTTGAACCATCAAATATTTATCATCCCAATCTGGTTTTGGATAAAAATTACGATAGTTTTTGATGAAATCTTCACTCAACAAATCTTCCTGAATAATTTGATTGGCTAATTCCTGAAAATGCAAAAAACGGTCTCCTGACTTTTTCGTTTTAATACCAAGTTCTTTACAGAAATCAGTATAATAACTTGATTTGTAAAACACATATTTTTCAGGATACTGAAATCCTAGATAAACCGAGATTGTTCGTTCATCTTGTTGAGCATTGATATTTATTCGATTTAAAGCTTCTCTGACTTTTGGTAATAGTCTTTTCGATTCGTCTTGAAAAGTTTTGATTCTTTGTGAAACATCAACGGATTCATCGTATAAATTCCGGAACATTTCTTTTGTTTCTTCAGGAAAGTTTTGAGCTAATTTTTCGATAAATCCCCAAGAGTTCTGATAGAGTAGGTTAGATACTTTACTGAAAGAAGCACGAAACATTTGATAAAAATCGTCCGCTTCCAAATCCCAATTTTTTTGAAAGGTATCTATTGCTAAATATTTGTATGCTTCGTTTGGGTCTCCGTGTTCTTCTAAAATATTGATGTATTTCTCAATCAATTCAGAAGTTGTTTTTTTAAAATTTTCAGTCATTTTTATTTCAATTCGATTTGTGGCACGTCGCAAGAAAATGTTTGCCTATAACACACAAATATAACAACTTTTTTGAGTAGCTCATTAATAATTTAATCGGTCAATAGTAATTCATATTATTGAAAATCAATAATTAGAAAAATTAAATAATATCAATATCTACAAGTTTTTTCGAGAAAAATCACAGAAAAATTGTCTCAGTATAGAAACGATTTCTATTTTTTAAAAAAACCATAACTTTAAACCCAATTAAAAACACAAAATATGAAACTTATCGGACCTTTTTCACAGATTTTGACGATGTCTGGAATTCCATTGAAAGGAGCTGTAAAAGATGAACAATTAGAAATAATTGAAAATGCGGGTATTGTAGTCGATCAGGGAAAAATTATAAAAACAGGCTCGTTCGATGAGTTGAAAAAAGAGTTTTTAACAGCTGAAATTGAAGAAATTATTGGTAAAAAAGTTTTGCTTCCGGGATTTGTTGACAGCCATACTCACATTTGTTTTGGCGGAAAAAGAGCAAAAGATTTTGCAATGCGCCTGAATGGAAAAACCTATCTGGAAATTGCTGAAAGCGGTGGTGGAATATGGAGTTCAGTAACACATACAAGAGCTGATTCAAAAGATAAATTGTTTGAAACTACTGCAGAAAGAGCTCAAAGACAATTAAAAAACGGAATTACTACCCTTGAAATCAAAAGCGGTTACGGTCTGAGTCCTGAGCATGAAATCAAAATGCTGGAAGCCATTAATCTGGTTAAAGAAAGATCTAAACAAACCATTATTCCGACTTTTTTGGGTGCACATATGAAACCAAGAGATTTCGATGGAAGTAATTCAGAATATCTCAAACTTTTGGTTGATGAGGTTTTTCCGGTTATCAAATCTCGAAATCTTTCAAACCGGGTTGATATTTTCACTGAAAAATCTGCTTTTACAATTGATGAAAGTAGAATATATCTGAAAAAAGCAAGAGAAAATGGTTTTGAAATCACGGTTCATGCCGACCAGTTTACACCCGGCGCAAGCGTAATGGCGGTTGAAATGGGTGCTGTCAGTGCGGATCATCTAGAATTTTCAGACGAAGAAGACATCAAAGCACTTGCCGGCAGCAATACGGTTGCAACTGCGCTTCCGGGTGCATCGATTGGTTTGGGAATGCAATATACACCTGCCCGAAAATTACTGGATGCCGGTGCTTGTCTGTCAATAGCTACCGATTGGAATCCCGGTTCGGCGCCAATGGGAGATTTACTGACTCAGGCTTCAATTCTTGCAACTTTCGAAAAACTTTCGATGGCAGAAGTGCTGTCCGGAATTACTTTTAGAGCTGCCAAAGCTTTGAATATGACTGACAGAGGCAGACTTGAAACCGGAAAAAAAGCAGATTTCATCTCTTTTGATACCTCTGATTTTAGAGATATTATTTACAATCAGGGACAATTAAAAGTTTCTGATATTTGGATTAACGGGATTTTATCGGTTGATTAATTACATTTTGAAAGTGCTTTTTGTGCCATCAGAATTGCAATTTTCTTATTCTCTTCAGGGTCTGCACTAATCTTGACCACAACATAGAATTTTGCCCTTCCTGCAAGTACAGCAAGTTCTCCACCTTCAGATTCAGACCATTTATACCAGGCACTGGTCGCCAGATTATTGATTGGCTCCCAAACCATTTTTTGTCTCGCATCGAGTGCGCTGTCTCCAAAATCTTTTGTCTGGTCATCAGCATCTGAATTTTTTATATTTTCCTTCATTCCGGAAATATCATCATTGCTCAAAGGGCGGTATGCGTTGTTGAAAATAAACAAATTGTTTTCGGAATCAGAACCTTCTTTATAAAAAGACAGATCTCTTAGCATAATAGAATTGTCATCAGGATAATTCATTGCCCGTCCCCTCACCTCCATACCAATCATAGGACGGTCACTTGGCCATTTCACAGCTATAAATCCATAATCACCGGTTCCTTCTTTTACTTTGACAATTTCTTTATCAAACGGAAATATTTCTGCCATTTCATCAACTGACAGAAAAGAGGGATAATCATCACTGAATGATTCAGAGCAGTTAAATTCTTTGGGTGTGTCTGATAAATCAGGAGTTTGTACAGTAGTTGTATTATTTTCAGTTTTTATCTCTTTATCGGTATTTCCACAAGCATACAAGGTAAAAATAAGGACTATTGAATATAGTAAAGATTTCATTTTAATTGTTTTAAAAAATTGATTTGATAAAATTAGAAAAAATGAATTTTCTCAAAGAACCTTTTTTTATTTTTTTTAATCTCACATAGTTTATTCACTGTTCTAAACCGTATTCCTTTTTAAAAAACAATAGCTCCTTTTTATCAATTTTCATTACTTTTGACCCAACCAAGTTTATTATATGATTCAATCAATGACCGGATACGGAAAAGCTGCAGTAGAATGTGCAACCAAAAAAATTACCGTAGAAATTAGATCACTCAACAGCAAATCTCTTGACCTGAGTACTCGTTTGCCTTATTTATACCGCGAAAAAGAACTTGAAATCCGAAAGATAATTTCGGAAGAATTGCAAAGAGGAAAAATTGATTTTTCTATTCAGTCAGAATCAAATGATGACAATAAAAGTCAGCAACTCAATACTTCGGTTATCAAAGCTTATATGGCAGAACTCAAACAGTTTTCTCCTGATGCAAATGATTCAGAATTATTAGCCATCACCATGAGATTGCCGGATGTTATGGATTATACTTCTGATGAAATAGATGATGAGGAATGGAAAAGAGCTTTGGGTTGTATTCAAATTGCTATTGGAAATCTGACAGAATTCAGAAGAACTGAAGGTGCAGTGCTTGAAAAAGATTTCATCAAAAGAATTCAAAAAATCGAAGAATTGCTGGTTGAAATCAAAGCTTTTGAAAAAGACAGAATTCTTGTTTTGAAAGAAAGGTTTATCAAGAATCTTGAAGAGTTGAAAGTCGATTATGACAAAAACAGATTTGAACAGGAATTGATTTATTACATTGAAAAATTAGATATTACAGAAGAAAAAGTCAGATTGAAAAACCATTGTGATTATTTCAAAGAAACCCTTCAAACAGATAATTCTGAAGGAAAAAAACTCAATTTTATCTGTCAGGAAATAGGTCGTGAAATTAATACACTCGGTTCAAAATCAAATAATTCTGATATGCAGAAAATTGTCGTTCAGATGAAAGATGAGCTCGAAAAAATTAAAGAGCAAATGATGAATATACTTTAATAATAGCTGTTAATTATAATCTCTTGAAAAAGCAATTTACAAATAAACTTATTATCGTTTCTGCTCCATCCGGAGCAGGTAAAACAACGCTGGTAAAGCATGTTTTGGAAAATATAAGTGATATTGAGTTTTCTGTCAGTTGTGCCACACGAAAAGCCAGACCAAAAGAAATTGACGGGAAAGATTATTATTTTATTTCAGTCAAAGAATTTAAACAGAAAATAAAAAATAACGAATTTGCAGAGTGGGAAGAAGTCTATAAATCTTCATTTTACGGTACTCTGAAATCAGAAATCGATAGAATCTGGAAAAAAGGAAAAGCAGTAATTTTTGATATTGATGTGATTGGTGGAATTAACCTGAAAAATCTTTATCCGGACAATTCAATGTCGGTTTTCATTATGCCGCCTTCTGTTGAAATTCTCGAAGAAAGACTCAGAAACAGACAAACAGAGAGCGAAGAAAAACTAAAACAAAGAATTGAAAAAGCAGAAAAGGAAATTGGCTTATCAGACAAGTTTGACAGAATTATTATCAGTGATCAACTCGACATCAGTAAAGCTGAAATTGAAAACTGCATCAATGATTTTCTGGCTGAAAAATAATCTGAATTTTAGCCGTTTTAAATCAAATTACCGGATTGTAATCTTGTATTATTCAAATCATTTTGTAAATTTATAAGCTTTAAGATATCATACAATTAATAATACCAAAATGACAGAAATAAAAAAACTGAGCTCCGGGGATTTAAAGGATAATCCGGTGATTTCACAAATGAGTAACTATGACCACGAACAGTTACTGTTCTGTAATGACAATGAAACCGGACTGAAAGCTATAATTGCTGTTCACAACACAGTCCTTGGTCCGGCACTTGGAGGAACGAGAATGTGGATGTACAACAATGAGATGGAAGCATTGAATGTTGTGCTGAGACTTTCTCGTGGTATGACCTATAAAAATTCAATTTCAAATCTTAATTTAGGTGGTGGAAAAGCTGTAATCATCGGTGATTCTAAAACTATGAAAACTGAGGCTTTTTTCAGAAGATATGGCCGTTTTGTTGAAAGCCTGAACGGTATGTATATTACTGCAGAAGATGTGGGAACCAGTACTCAGGATATGACTTGGGTGAACAAAGAAACCAATCATGTTTGCGGTCTTCCCGGAAAAAGTGGAGATCCGTCTCCAATCACTGCGCTTGGTGTCTATGTTGGTATGAAAGCATGTGCAAAATTACAGTTTGGTGACGATAGTCTTGCCGGAAAAAAAGTTGCTGTTCAGGGTGCCGGTCATGTCGGTCAGTATCTGATGAATCATTTACACAAAGAAAATGCTGAAATTTATGTCACCGATATCGATCAGGATGCATTGAAAACAGCTGCCGATAAATATGGGGTAAAAGTTGTGGGTGTGGATGAAATTTATGATATAGACATGGATATTTATGCTCCCTGTGCTCTTGGTGCTACCGTAAATGACGATACTTTAGCCAGACTTAAATGTTCAATTATTGCAGGTTCTGCCAACAATCAGTTGGCTGACGAAAATATACACGGAAAAGCAGTTTTGGATAAAGGAATCGTTTATGCACCCGACTTTGCAATTAATGCAGGTGGTGTGATTAATGTTTATGCAGAAGTCAAAAATTTGGATCCGCATTGGGGAATTCAAAAAGCCGAAGAAATTTATGATACTGTTTATAAAATTATAAAGCGGTCAGCAGATGAAAAAATACCTGCATATGCCATTGCAAATAAAATTGCTGAAGAAAGAATTGCGGCAGCAAGAAACTCTTAATTACTTGCCAATAAATTTAATAACATTACAAAAAGCTGTGTTTAAAATTTTAAACACAGCTTTTTATTTAATGAATTTTTAAAAAATAATTTGGTTTAAAAATAATTAAATATATGATTGTACGCATAAATTTTTTAACTTAGCAAGTCAAAAAATATAACAATATGTCAGAAGAAATTTTCGGACCTCAAAGGCTGGGTCCACTTACTCCTTTAGTTGGAGAATGGGAAGGAAATGTAGGTATTGACCTCTCTTATCATAATGAAGATGATGTTACTTCAAAGACTTCATATTTCGAAAAATGTGTTTTCAAACCTATACCAAAACAAGAAAATGGTAAACAATCTCTTGAAGGGCTGGCTTATAAATCAACCGCCTGGAGACACGGTGAAGAAGCAATGGAGCCTTTTCATGATGAGATGGGTTTTTTGCTTTGGGACAAAGAAAGAGGTCAGGTAATCCGTTCTGTTGTTTTTGGTCGCGGTATTGCAATTCAGGCGGGCGCAACTTGTGGTCCAAGAGATAAAGAAATACATTTTAAAGCTACTCCGGGTGATCCGGTTTATGGAATTCTTCAAAATCCTTATTTGATGGAAAGAGCTGAATTGAAAAGCTTTGAAAGCAGTTTTATTTTTAACATTGACGGCAGTTTTACGCATTCATCAGATATAGTTTTGAAACTGGCTGCCTTGGGTGGTGAAGAAATGCATCATACCGATATCAATACTTTACATAAAGTAAAATCTTATCATCCCGGTTCTGAATTTCAGTAAAATTACAGACTAAATATAAAAAAGGCATTCTGTTCTTTATTGAATAAGAATGCTTTTTTTTATTCAATAATTTATATTTGTTGTATGAAATATAATTTATTGATTTTCACCATTATTGTATTTAATTTAAGTACAATTCTTTCAGCTCAAAATTCAAAAGATTGCTTTAGATCAAAAGCTGAAAATATAATTGACAAGGAAATATATCCAAATTCTGTTTTCAGTCTCAATCCAGATAATTTGACAGCTATTGAATTTGTTGAATTAAAAAACGGAGATATACTAACCATAGAAAATACCGGATGTGAGTATTTTATTTTGAATTTTATTTTTGAAAGTGATATATATAATGAAGATATCGATGATCTGAAATACTGGTATAATGCTATAACTCTACTAATGAATGAGGTTAAATCTGCAATTATTAATTCACCACTGGATATAGAAAATGGAATTAAAGCTCTTGAAAATTATGCATCAAAGAGTGAAAAACATCTAATTCTAAATGAAGAAATTTTCTATGGTGAAACAGAAATTCAAAGCTTTGTTTATTTAGAAAATATCTCTAAAATAACAGATAGTCGATATAAAATCAGTATTGTTTTTGGATATGGGCCTTTATGATTTAATTATATCATCAATTTCATCAGCCATTTTTCTGTCTTTTTCGGTAACAATATCACCTGCATCATGAGTTGAAAGACTGATTTCTACCCGATTATAAACATTAAACCATTCGGGATGGTGGCTGTTTTTTTCGGCTATAAAAGCCACTCTGGTCATAAAACCAAAAGCCTCTTTGAAATCTTTGAATTCAAATGTTTTCTTGAGTTGATTATTTTCTTCTTTCCAGGACACAATACTTATTTTTAACTCAACATAGCTTTAACGCCGGGTAATTCTTTTCCTTCCAGGCTTTCGAGCATTGCACCTCCACCTGTTGAAACATAACTTACTTTGTCAGAAAATCCATATTGTTTTACAAAAGCAGCAGAATCACCGCCACCAACCAAAGAAAATGCGCCATCATCTGTTGCTTTGGCTATTGCTTCTCCTAATTTGATAGTTCCTTTTGCGAAATTTGGCATTTCAAAAACACCAACCGGACCATTCCACAATATCGTTTTTGAATCACTGATTACTTCAGAAAAAACCTTATCAGTTTCAGGTCCTACATCCAGTCCCATCCAACCATCTGGAATTTCATCAACCGGAGTTATATGGGTTTTTGCATCGTTGCTAAAATTATCTGCAACTATATTATCTACAGGAAGATATAGTTTTACTCCCTGATTTTTACATTCATCCATAATTTTGAGGGCAACATTTAATTTATCTTCCTCAACCAATGAATTTCCAATATTTCCGCCTCTTGCCTTGATAAAAGTATAAGTCATTCCACCGCCAATAATCAGGTTATCAATTTTTGGAAGAATATTTTCAATAATTGTAATTTTTGATGAAACTTTTGCACCGCCCAATATCGCAGTTACCGGTTGTTGACCCGATTTCAAAATTTTATCAATCGCTTTTAATTCTTTTGCCAATAAATAGCCAAAACATTTTGATTCCGGAAAATATTTTGCCAAAACAGCTGTTGAAACATGTTCTCTGTGAGCTGTTCCAAAAGCGTCATTGATATAAAAATCACCCAGTTCTGACATTCTTTGAGCAAGTTCTTCATCGCCTGCAGCTTCTTCTTTGTTAAAACGAAGATTTTCAAGCAATAGAATCTGACCGGGTTTCAGTGCAGCCGCTTTATTTTTTGCATCTTCACCAACAATTCCGTTGGCAACCGTAACCTCTGCTTCAAGCGCTTCACTAACTGCATCTGCTATGTGAGTCAATGAAAATTTATCTTCAAAACCGCCTTTTGGTCTGCCCAGGTGCGTCATCAAAATAACTGATCCGCCATCTTTCAATACTTTTTGAACTGTTGGTTTTGAGGCAAGTATCCTTGTTGAATCTGTAACTTTTAAATTTTCATCCTGAGGTACATTGAAGTCAACTCTTATCAAAACTTTCTTATCTTTGAAATTAAAATCGTCGATTGTTTTCATTGAAATTTTTATGTGATTTTTGATGCAAACAAAATTAAGAAATAATTTGTGATTCACCATTTTTGTTATCCACAAACCATATTATATCATTATAATTATTTTTAAAAATTTAAAAAAGAAATATGATGTACATATATGCGCTGTTGATATGTGAATAAATAAAGTTGAGATTATTTTATCATAAGTAAATAAACAAAACAGATTTTGTATTTTTGCTTTGAAATGAAAGGTTTGTAACATTATTAACAATAATTGTTAATTGTTGAAATGATAAATTATTACAAAAAATCAATTCTTTTCTGATAATAAGTATGTGGATAAGAAGTATGCCAAAATAATAAGTTTTACTTGACTTGAATTGAAATTTTTTTAATCAAAAACAGTTTTCATTTTTCAAAATTTTTAAGACCAAAAACTATAAAAACTAATGAGAGTTTTATTAACATTTTATTAAAAATGGTGGTCTTGAAAATGAGTAAATTATAAGATTTATTAAAAAACGATGTTAATAATATAAAAAATGAAAATAGCAATTGGATCTGACCACGCAGGATTTGAATACAAAGAAAAAATAATCTCGTATTTAAAAGAAAAAGGAATTGAAGTTCAGGATTTTGGAGCGTTTTCAGCAGACTCTGTAGATTATCCTGATTTTGCACATCCAACAGCAGAAGCAGTAGAAAATAATGAAGCTGATTTTGGAATTCTTCTTTGCGGAAGTGGTCAGGGAGTAAGTATGACTGCCAACAAACACAAAAATATAAGATGTGCTTTATGCTGGAATACAGATATAGCCAAACTTAGCAGATTGCATAACAATGCAAATATTATTGCTTTTCCGGCTCGGTTTGTAGCTTATCATTATGCAATCGAAATGATTGAAGTTTTCCTGAATACTTCATACGAAGGCGGAAGACACGAAAGAAGAGTCGGTAAAATCAATTGCTGATTTTTTTTATTCAAATTAATTATGGTAATATATTTGAGTATTCAAATCTGATTTGATTCTTATAATTTACCTTTACTCAATATTATATTTAAATGCCAAAGAAAAAAAAATCAAAAAATAAAAGAACTACTACCGGAAAATTTAGCGGAAGAATAATTGAATATTTATTGAAAAACCGCAATAAATCAATGAATTACAAACAGATTGCTTCTGCTCTGAAATTAATCAATTCAAATGACAAAGAATTGTTAATCAAAGATTTAACTTCACTTGCAGCAAACGACAGAATTACCGAAGAAGGTCGTGGAAAATATAAAATTAATGTTGACAAGCATTTGCTTATCGGCAGAATCGACATTACACAAAGCGGAACTGCATTCGTAACAGTTGATGAACTGGATGAAGATATACTGATTGCTAAGAATAAAAAATTAAACTCACTTCAGGGAGATTTGGTTCAGGTTTTTGTTTATCCGAATCAAAAAAGTGGAAAACGAACAGAAGGTGAAGTTACAGCTGTTTTGAGCAGATTTAAAAAACTGTTTACCGGAATTTTCCAAAAACAAACAACCGGAAAATATGGTTTTGTAGCAACCGATCACCGTGCGGTTCATGTTGATTTTTATATTCCAAAAGATAAATTCAAAGATGCAGAAGATGGTCAGAAAGTAATTGTTGAACTCAAAGATTGGCCGGATAGTGCCGACCATCCCTTTGGTGAAATTGTTGAAGTTTTGGGAGATCCCGAATCTACCGAAGCAGAAATGAATTCAATTATGATTGAATACAATCTGCCAATAAACTTTCCGGATGAAGTACTTGAAGAAGCCGAAAAATTAGATGTTGAAATTACAGATGAAGAAATCAGTAAAAGAAGAGATATGCGGTCTGTGCTTACATTTACAATTGACCCGCCGGATGCAAAAGACTTTGATGATGCACTTTCTGTAGCTAAACTTGAATCAGGAAATTAGGAAATAGGGATCCATATAGCAGATGTTTCTCATTATGTGAAACCTGAAACTTATATGGATAAAGAAGCAATGCTCAGAGCCAATTCTGTGTATTTAGTGGACAGAACTATTCCGATGTTGCCTGAAAAACTGAGTAACAAAGCATGTTCACTAAGACCGGGTGAAGATAAACTTTGTTTTTCGGCTGTTTTTGAAATGGATAAAAACGGAGGTGTACATAACCAATGGTTTGGAAAAACTGTTATTTGCTCCGATAATCGTTTTAGTTATGATGAAGCTCAGACGATTATAGAAACCGGAGAAGGAGACTGCAGCGATGAAATGTTGTTGCTCGATACCATGGCAAAAGCTTTGAGAAATAAAAGAATGAATGATGGTGCGATAACTTTTGATAAACTCGAAGTAAAATTTGAACTCGATGAAAACTTGAATCCAATTGGAACTTTTTTGAATAAAATGAAAGATTCTAATCATTTGATTGAAGAATTTATGTTGTTGTGCAACAAGAAAGTATCTGAATTTGTTTCATTGAAAAAAGATGGAAAAATCAGTGGAAATACTTTTATTTACAGAGTTCATGAAGATCCTGATATGGATAAATTACTTGATTTAAAATTATTTATCAAACAATTTGGTTATAATCTGGATTTGACCAACCATAAAACAATAACGCATTCAATGAATCAGTTACTGGCTGATGTAAAAGGAAAACCCGAAGAAAACCTGATTGAAACTTTAACGGTCCGAACAATGAGTAAGGCAAAATATTCAACAGAAAACAACATTGGTCATTACGGATTGGCTTTCAGATATTATTCTCATTTTACCGCACCAATCAGAAGATATTCAGACATCATGGCTCACAGGTTGTTGCAGCATTATTTAGAAGGTAAAAAATCGCCTTCAGCCGGACAGATCGAAGAGAAATGTGTGCATTGCTCACTGATGGAAAAACATTCTGTTGATGCTGAAAGAGATTCTGTTAAATTCATGCAGGTAAAATATATGGAACAATTCATAGGAGAAGAATTCTATGGATTTATAACCGGTGTTCAGGAGTACGGCATATTTGTAGAAATTCCCGAAACCAGATGCGAAGGGTTGGTCAGACTGAGAAATATAACAGAAGATTCATTTTATTTCGATCAGAAAAACTATTCGATTGTAGGTCGGAGAACAGGGATTACCTACCAACTCGGCGACAAAGTAATGGTGAAAGTTGCCAAAGCAGATTTGCAAAATAAACAACTCGATTTTGAGTTGGTGGGCTAAAAATTCAGAACGGAGATACCGAAAAAATTTAATTTAGATTTCACATTATACAATAATACTTAACTTGCAAACTAAATGGATTTGGTATCATCAGCCATATTAATCGGAATTCTTCTCAGTCTGATATTGATTGGACCGGTATTCTTTATGTTGCTTCAAACGAGTATCACAAGAGGATGGAAACATGCAATTGTCTTGGATTTGGGTGTAATGACCGCCGATTTATTGTGTATTTTCTTTGCATATTATGGAAGTAAAGATGTTGCAGCCGTCATTAAAAGCAATCCGTCAGTTTATGTTTTTGGTGGTTTTTTTATTCTTATTTATGGTCTGCTGATGTATATGTCAAAACCAAATCTGAAAATGAGAAATCTGAGTGTTGGCAATAAAAATTACTTCAAAACTTTTATGAATGGATTTTTTCTGAATATACTCAATATCGGTGTGATTGTTTTTTGGTTTTTTGTTGTCGGAACCATTGTGATTCAATACCCAAAACCGGGTGATACACTTTTATTTATAGGTATTGTATTGGGAACTTTTTTCAGTCTGGATTTGATTAAAATTCTACTCGCCCAAAAAGTAAAAAAGACACTTACCATCCGAAGAGTATTTTATTTCAAAAAATTAATCGGATTTATATTAGTCATATTCGGTATTATCGTGATTATGAAAGGGTTTGGTATATTTTCAGATTTTGATGAACAATTAGAAAACAGAATCCAAAAAGGAGTTACACACGATAAAAAAGCTGATGAAACGGTTTTTAAAATTAATTAAATTTAGATAAATCAAATTCACGAATTTGATTAGACCTGGATTTTCATGAATTAGATTAGACCTAAAGATATCTCTGAATCTTCTCGACAATCATTTCCGGTGAAATACTTTCAAAATAATCATAAGAAACAGCTGATTTTGATTCTTTACCATATA
The DNA here is from genome assembly GCA_964346785.1 of uncultured Weeksellaceae bacterium. Lineage (GTDB taxonomy): Bacteria > Bacteroidota > Bacteroidia > Flavobacteriales > Weeksellaceae > Moheibacter. Next base: position 22,218 of record CAYFWH010000020.1, read on the forward strand.
CCGAAGTCGGTCTTTGTATAAGTTTTTCATCCTGAATTACATCTTCATAGTTTTGTCCATATCCCAAAAAGCCCATAAAAGGATGAGTCGTTCCCCAAATAGAAATCACCGGAGTTCCCACCAGTGAAGCGAGATGCATATTTGCAGAATCCATTGAAACCATTGCTTTGAGCCCGCTTATGATTTCAATTTCTTTTTTCAAATCATATTTTCCGGCAACAGAAATAATATTTGGGTTAAGATTTTCCCAGTTTTCAAGTTTTTCTGCTTCCTGTTTGCTGCCAAACAAATATACTTTGGTGCCATTTTCAGCTATTTTCAAAGCAACTGCTTTCATTTTTGACAAAGGAAAAGTCTTTCCTGAATACATTGCAAAAGGTGCAATTCCAATTGCATTTTCTTTGACTTGATGATTTACCAATTGATTTGAAAGTTTGACTTCATAACCAAGCTTTCTGAATACATCGGCATATCTTTCGGTCATCGGTTTCAACTGTTTTCTTATTTTATTTTTTTGACGAACCAGTTGCTTTCTTTCTTTTCTCGACTTATTCAGCACTGCCGATTTTTTTGAAAAAAGAAATAAACGGATAATTTTTGTTCTGATAACATTATGTAAATCAGCAATTTCATCAAAACCTGTTTTTTTTAATTCTTTTGAAAGTTTGTATAAACCAATGATTCCTTTGTACTTGATTTTTAAGTCAACAGGAAAGAAACTTAAGCCGTTTATATCGTCAAACATTGGTTTAAAAAATGGTCTGGACAGAAAAATTATTTCAGTATCCGGGTTTTGCTCCAAAAATTCACGGACAACGGGCACACACATAGCAACATCGCCCATTGCGCTAAATCTGATTACCAGTATTCGTTTCTTTTTTGTCATATATTTTTTTCAAAAACCTGAGGATTAAGTTCTTCAGTTGTCAAATTTTCAAGGCTTTCACCTCTTCTCAGTTTCAGTTTTATAATTTCGATTTCTTCTTTTGATGCAGAAATGTATTCTTCCAGATTTCTGCTGTATTTAGATAATTTTTTGACCGAGTTATTATCTGCAATTGTGAAAATTTCACCTTGTTGAACTGCTTCTTTATGTCTGAATCCAAGCTCTTCCAATATATCGACACCCAATTGTACGGCAGTATTGAAATTTTCACGATAAACATAGTTATAGCCCTGATTGATATAATAATATGCATCGTACCGATTTCTGGTTCTGATATAAATTTTCAGATTTGGAAAATTATTTTTTGCAATTTCTATCAGTTTTCTATTGTTTTCAGGCGGATCAAGTGCTGCAACAAGTATGTCTGCCTTATTTGCTTTAATAGCTTTGAGTGTATTCAAATTAGTTGCATCACCGTAATAAACATTGTAGCCTAATTTTCTCAATAATTCAACCCTTTCACTGTTCTTATCGAGCACAATAGCACTGAAACAACTGGATTTTATGATTCTCCCAACCGTATTTCCAAAATCACCATATCCTGCAATAATGATTTTTTTTGAATCCAAATCTTCAAAACTATGTTCCAAATCATCCTGATATCCTGCGGTTTTAACTTTTATCAATCCCATCATCGGCACAATCCATTTTTCATTAACTACCAGCAATAAAGGTGTGATAGTCATTGTCAATGCAGTAGTTGCAAACAATAAATCTGTCCAGTTTTTAGGAATAAGTTGCAACTGATTGCTGATACTCAGAATTACAAAAGCAAATTCACCGATTTGAGACAATAAAATTGCAAAGAGTATGTTTTGATTAATTTTCAGTTTAAAAATAAATCCGGTAACCAGCAGTACAAATCCCTTGATAAGTATTACTCCAAAAGTGAGTGCCATGATGACCAAAGGTTCATTGACGATTAACTTAAAATTAATTGTTGAACCTACCGCAATAAAAAATAATCCGAGTAGCAATGCTTTGAAAGGTTCAATATCGCTTTCCAACTGATGCCTGAATTCGCTGTTGGCAAGTGTTACACCCGCCATAAATGCGCCCAGGGCAGGACTCAGACCAACATAATTCATCAATACCGACACACCGATAACGAGCATTAATGCAGAAGAAGTAAAAAGTTCACTAACCTGTAATCTGGCAATATATTTAAAGAATGGATTGACGATATAATTCCCGATAAAGAATATCAATGAAATAGCAGAAACAATCGCAAGTGTTTTCATCCAACCCGGTGCTCCGTCCAAAAGTGCGCCTTCCAGTCTTTCACTTGGAATAATCACTGATTTTGCTGCAAGTAATGGTAAAATAATCAAAATTGGAATTACCATAATATCCTGAAATAATAAAACCGAAAAACTCGATTTTCCGGGAGGCGTTTTGGTCAACCCTCTTTCGGACAGTGTTTGCATGATAATTGCTGTGGAAGACATAGCCACTGCAGCACCGATTGCTATTGCAGTCCCTTTGTTTGAATTGACAAAATACAGAGAAAAAGGAATCACCAATAATATTGTCCCAACCAATTGAACACCACCTATACCGACTATTTTTTTCCGCATTTTCCACAATTCTCTCGGATCGAGTTCCAGACCAATCAGAAAAAGCATCATTACTACACCAAATTCAGCTGCGTGCATAATATCTTGAACATCATCACCCGATGACATACCGATATATTTTCCTAAAACAAACGGACCAATCAGCACTCCGGCAAATAAATAACCGAGCACCGAACCGAGTCCAAGTCTCTTGGCTACCGGTACACAGACAATTGCTGCCAGTAAATAAATGAAAACCTGGTATAGTGACAAGTCACCCATTTAGTCTTTGATTTTGGATCTGAATGCGATTGCGTAAAATTTGAATTGTTTAACCATTGCAAGCAAACCATTGGCACGGTTCGGTGACAGAAATTCCTGTAAACCAATTTCCTGAATAAATTCGGTGTCTGATTCAAGAATATCTGCCGGTGTCTGATTATTGTATATTCTCACCAGCAATGCAGCCAATCCTTTTGGTAATATCGCATCGCTGTCAGCATCAAAAATAAGTTTTCCATCTTCCATGTCAGCATCTAACCAAACCGTTGACTGACAACCTCTGATCACTTTATCATCCGACTTTTTTTCATCCGGCAAGGCCTTCAAACCCTTTCCGAGTTCAATCAGATATTCGTATCGGTCTTCCCAATCATCAAAATATGAAAACTCATCAATTATTTCGTTTTGTATCTCTTTTATAGTCATACGACAAAGATAGAAATTTGATAAATATTTTATTTCAGTAAATGAACTTAAATTTGTAGTCAATAAATCAAATACAATGAAAGTATTGCTTTTAGATAAAAACCATTCGCTGCTCCAAGAAGGTTTGGAGAAATTGGGTTTTGAAGTTAACGAAGATTATAATTCTGATTATTCAGAAATCCTCAAAATCATTTCTGAATATGACGGTATTATTATCAGAAGCAGAATTCCTGTGGATGCTAAATTTCTGAATGCTGCAACCCGGCTTAAATTCATAGGAAGAGTGGGTGCGGGATTAGAAAATATAGATTTGAAAACTGCCGAAAAAAATAAAGTCGAAGCATTTAATGCACCCGAAGGTAACCGTGATTCTGTAGCTGAACATACTGTCGGTATGTTGTTGATGTTGTTGCACAGACTTAGAATTGCAGATGCAGAAGTCAGAAAGGGAATTTGGCTCAGAGAAGAAAATCGGGGTGATGAACTGATTGGAAAAACGGTTGGAATTATAGGTTACGGAAATATGGGAAAAGCTTTTGCACAAAGGCTTACAGGTTTTGGTGTCGAAGTGATTTGTTATGATATAATTCCCGGAAAAGGAGATGAAAACGCTCGTCAGGTTGGTTTGGAAGAATTTTTTGAAAAAGTTGATATCATCAGTCTGCATACACCTCAGACTGATGAAACAACTGGTATGATTAATTCTGAATTTATTAATTCAGTTAAAAAACCTTTTTATTTTATCAATACTGCCAGAGGAAAATCGGTGGTGACCAAAGATTTGGTAGAAGGTCTTAAATCATCAAAAATTATTGGGGCTGCTCTTGATGTTCATGAATATGAAAAATCTTCTTTTGAAAACCTGAATTTGGATGAACTTCCCGAAGATTTCAGGTTTTTACTTGAATCAGATAAACTTATACTTGCTCCGCATATTGCCGGATGGACTCATCAGAGCAAAAGAAAGCTAGCAGAAGTTATCTTAAAGAAAATTGCAGATTGGAAAAAATTCCATAACATTGCAAATTAATTGGGGATGTAGCTCAGTTGGCTAGAGCGTTAGACTGGCAGTCTAGAGGTCGTGGGTTCGAGCCCCATC
>CAYFWH010000021.1:0-25829 GCA_964346785.1 uncultured Weeksellaceae bacterium
CGTTGTGAATTGATGTTTAAGATTTGTAATTTTACAGGGATTTGTTCCAACTTGCTCAAAGATATTCAAATGCTTTGAAAAGTTGTGAATTGATGTTTAAGATTTGTAATTTTACAGGGATTTGTTCCAACTTTTCTGGGACAAGTACAAATACACTTTGGGTTGTGAATTGATGTTTAAGATTTGTAATTTTACAGGGATTTGTTCCAACAACTGTGAGAGCTGACCAACAGCCGAAACAGTTGTGAATTGATGTTTAAGATTTGTAATTTTACAGGGATTTGTTCCAACAATTTCTTTCGGCACATTAACAGTGAAACCGTTGTGAATTGATGTTTAAGATTTGTAATTTTACAGGGATTTGTTCCAACTTGCCAACAATCAACTTCAATTCAAATATCGTTGTGAATTGATGTTTAAGATTTGTAATTTTACAGGGATTTGTTCCAACTATCCTCCTGTAGAGCAGAGTACTTATTTAGTTGTGAATTGATGTTTAAGATTTGTAATTTTACAGGGATTTGTTCCAACCTCAATTAAATCCCTTTATTCACAAGGGTTTGAAACAGATCAGCAGAAATGAAAAAACAGCCTGAAATTTCTTCAGGCTGTTTTTTTATTGGCAAAAATTCCATTCTGGTGTCAAGGATTTAAACTATTCAAAACTTTTCCAAAGTTTGAAACTTTGGAAAAGTTAAAAAAGCTCTAACTGCTGTGGCGGTGCCGGCAGATTGGCTTCCTTTTGAGCGAAAAATATCTCCATCAATCCAAACTGTCTATCGGTAATTGTCAGAATTCCAACTTTTCCGAGTTTTGGCAAATGGGTTTTTGTTCGTTTGATATGAACTTCAGCATTTTCTCTGCTTGGGCAATGCCGCAAATAAATCGAAAATTGAAACATACTGAAACCATCGTCCAATAACCTTTTTCTGAATTTTGTTGCTGCGGCCCTTTCCGATTTGGTATTGGTCGGCAAGTCGAAGAATACAAGTACCCACATGATCTTATATGCATTTAAACGGTTATGATTCATCTTTACTGTATATTGTAAATGCCGGATAGTTCCGAACACTCTCGTTATTTGAACATCGGGTAACGAATCACTCTCAATTCGCCTGCATAGCATTTGTACAAAGAAGAAGTCGTTGTTGTAGCCGCAACCATCAAAGGCCTCAGTTTCTGCATCATCATCACATCACAAGTCGCCACTTTCAACAATTCCGCTTTTATTTCCCGGGTCAGTTCAGACGGTCTTGTCGGCAAATGGTACAAATGATAAACTAATTCATCGACATAAGGCCGGTAGGGTTCCATAATATCATCAGCCAAACAATAAGGATTGTATTTATTCCGGTGAAAAATTCCGATGGTCGGATTCAAACCTGAACTCACCAAGGCACGGGCAACCACACTTCTAACGATGGAATACCCGTAATTCAGAAAATTATTGGGCGCATCTCCTTCTCTTTCCCGACTGAAATCTTCATACATCTGTTTCCAATAATATTGAGCAGCAATGCCTTCCATATTGGTACTGTCACCGGATTTTACCGAATTCAGATATTCGGTCATTTTTTCGTTCGGTTTACCGAGTTTCTTTAACAACAGCATTTGCTGACTGATTTTGGCTTCCACAGTTTGTTTCCAGAGTTGCTTTCTGAGTGGTTCCGAAACATTCATCTGTACTTTTAATCTTTCAGAATGCTCCACATGACCGCTCATTGGTAACATCAATCCAAAAGGCAAATGTTGAGCATCACAACTGATAATAGCCACATTGTTTCCCTGAAGGGCAACCACGAGCTGATGACTGAGCGTAATCTGATAATTGTCCAACACAAGAAAGCCCATATCCTCAATCGTTGCTGAACCTTTGAGTTCTTGGGTACCGGGATCGATAATTTGCATCTGATTATCTTTAAGCTTCAGATAGGCCGGATTGCCGATGTAGATAGTTCGTTTGAGCATAGTTCCAAATTTTTTTATATAAAACCTTTTCCAAAGTTTGGAACTTTGGAAAACGTATATATTTAAAAATTGAAGATAATAGAACCATCTAATTTCATTTCAAAGTCAACTCCATCAATTGCAAAATTCCAATTCGCTTTTCTCAGCCTTAAAAAGATTGGTTTCTCACTACTATCGAAATAAGAAAATTCTTTATTCTCTTTTTTTAAATCAGTATCTATACCCGCAGCCATATGGTGTCTAAATTTTATTCTCCCGTCTCCTTCAAACTGATACATTTTAAATAATCTATTACTTAAATCTTTATTTGGCAAATCCTTCAGCTCTTCAATAGAGTCCTCATAAAACAAAACTTTCTGCCCTGCTCTCAGTACTGCATAAAGATTTAGAATTGTTTTTTTCTTTCCGGTTCCTATCTCAATATGATTAAAATGAGGTGTATCAAAATATTCCTTATCGCTTTTGAATTTCAATTCTGCAACCTGACCAATGGAAAGAATATTCATTGCTTTTATTGAATCATTTTTATAAAAAAGACAAAGTGAATTTTCACCATTTTTAGCCAATGTAAATCGTTTATAATCTTTGTCTGAGACATAGGCATGCGTGTGAACTTTCACAGCAGTATTGTATTTCATGGTTTCTCTGCAACGGATTCTTCGAATTTTATTTACTTTGTTTCCATTTTTATCTAACATATAAATCCCGTTTGCTAAAGCTGTTTTAAAATCCGGAGCCTCGATAACTTGCTTTTTTATCATCTTAAACAAGGCATCATCTATAATTACTTTTTCTAATTCTTCTAAAGACTTAAATCCGGGAGAGTTTGAGTCCTTTTTATAAACCAAATCTTTTCTGATAACTAAAATTGGGTCTTCTTCAAGAATCATATTTTTGTCCTTATCAAATAAAATTTCATTTTGTTCATTACGCTTTGGGATTTTTATTGCTCCGTATAAAGACTCCCCGTGTAATTGTCCTCGAATAGTATCACCTTGAGCAATTTTTTTGATATTTTCAGATTTATCAATCCAAGCAATCTTTCCCTTTTTACGAACAGCTTTATATGTGGGTAAGGTCGTTTTGTCTTTAAAAAGATTATTAATTAAAATTTCGTTTTCTATTTTTAGAATTTTTGAAGCTGAAAAATCACTCCAATCAATAGGTTTTTCATGATAAGTCTTCCCGGTTTTTCTATCAATCTCATCATTAAATTTCTGAAGAATTTTATCTCTTTCATAAAATGGTGGAATTAGGGTTAAAATTGCTGCATCTATTGCATGATGACTATGGACACTTCTATCCTTTTTCTCATTTTTAAATTTAACTTGATAAATTTCTTTAAAGGAATTCACGACAGAAGCTTTTTCAACAGAAACAAATTTAAAAACAGTTTTCAAATATGGCAGTGCATATTTGGTAACAATCTGCGTGTCTCTTAATTGACTATTTTTCCATCCGGCTTTATATTCTTCAATTTCAAAAGTTTTTAATTTTGCTCTTAAATAATCTAGTTTTATTTTAATATATTGGTATTGCTGAATACAATAGTCCTTTTGGTCTTTTGTAGAAGCGTAACTTGCTCTGTTCTTCCAATCTTTAAACTGACTTTCTAAATCTTCAATTTTTGACCAGGAAACAAAAGTTTTCTCAATTCCTTTTTTATCAACTTTTATTTCAACCTTTCTTTTCCCGAATATTTGCTCAATCGATTGAATAATAGACGGGTAAAAAACATTATTGATAGTTTCTCCTTTTTCATAATTTGGCAACTGTGTTGGAAATAGTTTCCCTTTAATATTTCTATTGTAATTAGCATCAGCCAATGTTAAATTCTTCAACTCATTATCAAAACTCATGCTTGCAGGAATTGTATGTTCAATATCGAATTCCAATCCATTGAAAACATCGCAAGCCTGAATCACTCGTCCCGTATAAATACACTTCCTTCCTTGCTCATTCCACAATCTTATTTTCCGAATTAGAGTTTCGTCATTCTCATCAAAATTTATTTCGCATTCTTCATTAATTTCTCTTATCTGTTTTCTGAATTCTTCATTTTCTTTTTCTCTTTCATTATTCCATCTTTCTATGGCCTTCCTTTTATTCGCATCGTTTAGCTCTCTTGCAATCTCAATTACGATGCGTGTTTCATCATCGATCTTTCCGGTTTGTAAAAGATAATTGAGTAGATGCTTAATTTTATACAAAGAATTTAATGCCATTGGATTTTTAAATCCTTTACTTATAGGTTCAGGATTCCCTAATAATTTTAAAATTTTACCTTCGAAATTTGCATCAGGATATTTTTTAATGAATTTTTGTTTTTCCTTTTCATTGATATACAAATCATCCCCATTGAATGAAAATTTATAATAATCATTCGCAGGGACATATGACTCTTGCTCTGAAGGATGCCACAAATATTTTTTCCTTTCATCAGGAATCTGATAAGTTTCTTGAATAAACTCAAAAATCTGATCGTGTAAACGAGGTTGACTTATTAAAACATTTTGTTTCGACAGAACAGATTTTTTTAAGAATTCCAAATAATTATCCGAAACATATTTTGTGTAAGATTCTTTTTCTTCATTTTCAAAATCTTCCCAAGTCTTTTCACCAAAAGTTTCTTTTATTTTCAATTCAACTCTTCTTCTTTCAGCATCATCCAATTCCCTGTTTCCCTCAATTGAATATCTATATTCATTATTTAATTCATCTAAAACAAGTGTGTTTACAATATGGTTTAGGGTTTTCTCAATCTTATTTTTCTCTATAATCTTTTCAACTTCCTTAGAAAAATAGTCAATCAATTCCTCCGTAATCTTTTCGGCCCCTAAAACCTTATACAAATTAGCTAAATAAACAGCCTGACTATATAAAAATCCTTTTTGTAAGAATGGTAAAATCTTTTTAATTGCTGAAAGACTCAAAGTTGCATATCCTTTATTGAGCTTTATCTTGGAAAATTTTTCGGCTTTAGTTTCATCTAACTTCAATTTCTCAAGCGCAAAAGTTTTGAGATACTCTGGGCCATCAAAAGTATTGAGAACATGCCATATATCTTCAAAATTATAACCGCCCTTATCTTTCTTTTTGGGTTGTGAATCTCTTTCATTTATTAAATCCCAACCGTAAGTTTCTTTCCAATCCTCGCCCAGTATATCCTGTAACAATTTTAAAAGACGAGCCGAAACAACTTTCGTTTTTTCTTTAAATTTAGATTCATATGAGGCTTTATCCTTATTTAATTGATTAAAAATCACCTTTAATTCAAAATCATTTGAAGATTTATAAAACAAAGGATAAATTCTTTCTTTCAAATAATCTTCCTTATTAATTCCTACCGGCGGTTCTATCTTTAGATTATTGATAAAAACCCATGTCCTATATTCTTCATAAAGAGGATGACTAACTGACACTCTTTTTTTATTCCTTTCAAAAATACAATTACCGACCAATCCTTTTTGAGTTCTTAACGGGCGTTGCCAGATTATTGCCTTCCATAATTTTTGATAACCAGATTCATCTATATCATGTACTCTGCAAATCTCTTTTAATTCATCCTCATAGTCTTTTCTTAAATTATATCGTTGCCTTATTCTTTCTCCCTCTATTTTCTGAAAATAATATAAAGCTGCTCCCAAGGTCTTGTATTTCTGGATATAATCAGCAATATCTTTTCTTCCTTTCGTTCCTGTTTTCTCACTTCCTTCAATCATTGTTTTTGCCTCTTCTTCGTCTCGACCTCGAAAACCTCTCCTTTGGACTAATTGATATAACACCCTCCCCAAAATATGAGGATTTTTTTGGTAAATGTTTTTGAAATCTTCATCAATAGCAAAAGCTCTAAAAACATAGTAACTTTCATGCTTATCTCTGTTTAATAGGTGAAAATCGGGTTTTCCATCTCCATTAAAGTCAAAACGAAGCCAATTAATAAAATTCTCTGATTGAGGGTATTCTCTTTTCTTTCCTTTTGAATATTTTCTCCATCGATCTAATTCTTCTATCGAAAGAGGGCACATTTTATTTTCTATTAAAAACTCCAACAACTCCCACTTTCTATATTTTTCAGCCTGATAATTTCTTCTTTTACTCCTACTTTCAGTTCTTTTTTGAACTTTAGGAAATTCATTTCCTTTTTCAGAAGCAACTCCTTTATCAAAAGTCAAAACTCCATAATCTATAATTTGATCAGAACCACTGTCCGAATCACGGATTGCCCATCCTAAGCTATTTGAGCCAGCATCAAGTCCTAGTATTTTAGTCATAATAAATATTTTTTTTAAATATAATACTTTTTTTTAGGCTCTACACATACTGCAAGGCAATATTTAATTATATTTGCATCATAAGGCAAAAGTATTAAGAGCTCTTATTATTAAAACAGACTTCCAAAACCTGTTTTTGGTGATTTTTTCACTTAGCCTTTTTTCACACATCTAACTTCTAATAAAATTATTATAAGCAGTATGTGTGTTGTGAATTGTTTTACTATATTTGTAATATTAAACATCAATTCACAATAAGGCTATAAGCCGAAGAAAAATCTTTAATCCTGCGTACTCGTGGGATTTTTTTATGCAATTTAACATAATTTATTGGATTTTTAAACTTAATTTATTTCAATATATTCAACTACATATAAGGAGCTTTAATATCTTTCAATCAATCCTATCTATCAAATTTCCTTATTTGAAACAAAAGCCCCTCACCCAAAACTGAATTATATCAGCCTGCTCCAAAATTCAATTCAACCTAATTTGTATTAAGTCTAAATAAGCATATATTCGCACAAAATTTAGTTGAATGAATAAAATAATGAAATTAACCGCAGTGGTTTTTGCACTGTTTATGATTGTTTCTTGCGGAAAGACTGCTGATACTCAGGTAGAGAAAGAAGAGGAAAGCGTAGTGAATGTCTATACACACAGACATTATAAATCAGATGACGCACTCTTCAAACAGTTTACCGAAGAAACCGGTATCAAAGTCAATATCGTCAATGCTTCTGCCGATGAATTGATTCAAAGACTTGAAACAGAAGGCGCAGAATCTCCTGCCGATATTTTAATTACCGTTGATGCAGGCAGATTGTACAGAGCTTTTTCAAAAGATTTGCTGCAACCGGTTCAATCAGATATTCTGAATAAAAACATACCCGAACATTTCCGTGAAAAAGACGGTCACTGGTACGGTTTTACTTCAAGAGCAAGAATTATTGCGTACAACAAGGAGACAATAAACCCTGACGAAATAAAAAGTTATGAAGACCTGACCAATCCAAAATGGAAAGGAAAAATCCTGGTTCGTTCATCAGAAAATGTTTACAACCAGTCTTTGCTCGCGTCTATTATCCTGGCTGTGGGTGAAGAAAAAGCTGAAGAATGGGCCGCCGGAATTGTTGCCAATATGGCAAGAACACCCAAAGGAAGCGATATGGATCAGGTGAAAGCAATTGCTGCCGGTGAAGGTGATATTGCAATCGTGAATTCTTATTATGTTGGTTTGCTGATCAACAGTGAAAATCCTGAAGAACAAAAAGCAGGAAATTCTGTTGGAATTATTTTCCCAAATCAGGCTGACAGAGGTACTCATGTGAATGTGAGCGGTGTAGGTGTAACCAAATATGCACCTCACAAACAAAACGCAATCAAACTGATGGAATTCCTTTCAGAAAAAACAGCTCAGGAAATGCTGACCAATATGAATTATGAATTCCCGAACAATTCTGAGGCAAAAAAAGCTGATTTATTAGAGTCTTGGGGTGAATTCAAATCTGACAATGCTGATTTGAACGAAATGGGCAGACTGAACAGCGAAGCTGTCAAAATTTTTGATAAAGTCGGCTGGAAATAATTGATTCTTAAAATAATTATATAAACTAAACCGGCTTTTCATTTCGATGATTGCCGGTTTTGATTTCAATAAACTGTTTTAATTTTACGCCCTGATGGCAAAAACGAGAATTTACTGGTGGAACAAATGGACAGCAATTTCGATTGTGATTTTACTGTTTGTGCTCACACCCGTTTTTACCATTATCGTAAAATTATTTGACGAAACCGGCGAACATTGGAATGATGTGGTCAACAATCTGCTTTGGAATTATTTCACCAATTCGGTTTTATTGCTTTTCGGTGTTGGCTTACTGACTTTTGTAATCGGTGTCGGTCTTGCATGGTTGGTGTCGGTTTATGATTTTCCGGGCAGAAAGTATTTTGAATGGTTGCTGATACTGCCACTCGCCTTCCCTTCGTATATGATGAGTTACAGCTATGTCGGCATTATGGAATATACCGGTCCGCTGGCAAGTTTCCTCAGAAATCAATTTGGAATTTCTTTCAAGGGTCCTATCATTGATTTAATGAATATGCCGGGTGCAATTTTCATTCTGTCAATGTCATTTTTTCCTTATGTCTATGTCATTTGTCGTGCATCTTTTATGCAACAATCCGGTGTTTACCGTGAAGCAGCACTTTTGCTCGGCAGCAATCGTTTCAGAGTTTTCAGAAAAGTTGCACTGCCCCTCGCCCGCCCTGCCATTGCCGGTGGTCTTGCCTTAGTAGGTATGGAAGTTTTGAACGACTATGGAACAGTTAAATACCTGGGGATTGATTCTTTTACGGCCGGCATTTTCAAAGCATGGTTTTCTATGGGTGATGTGCAAACCGCGATTTCTCTTTCGGCCATTTTGACGCTGATGGTGATTTTTCTGATTTGGCTCGAAAATTTTCAAAGAGGCAACCGCAGCTGGTCTGCTCAGTCAAAAAGCACTAAACCTGCCAGCCGGATAATACCTAAATACGGATGGCTGTTGAGTTTAATTTGTAGCTCAACTTTACTAATCAGCTTCATATTTCCTTTGCTCCAACAATTTTATTGGGTTTCTCTAACCTGGAAAAAAGTAGTCGATGCCGAATTTTTTATTTTAATTGTCAGAAGCTTTTCGCTTGCACTTGGTGCTGCATTACTGATTGCTTTACTGTCAATATTATTGCTCTACACCAACAGGTTAAGTCCTTTTAAATGGTCAAAATACATTACAAAAACAGCGGCTACCGGTTATGCCATTCCGGGTGCTGTGATTGCGGTTGGTGTGATGATTCCAATGATGGATTTGGATCGTTTTTTAATCAAAATCAGTTCACACGGCTGGGGAATGTTTTTATCGGGTTCGTTGTTTATTGTAGTTTTTGCTTATGTCGTTCGTTTTTTGGCTGTGGGTTATAATTCGATTGATGCCGGTTTTCAAAAGACCGGAATCGCTGTCAATGAAGCCGCCCGCTCGCTTGGTGCTTCATCCTTCAGAACGCTTTTAAAAATCGATTTACCATTGATCAAAGCCAGTATTGCCAGCGGTGTTTTACTTGCTTTTGTCGATTTATTGAAAGAATTGCCATTGACATTAATTCTGAGACCATTTAATTTCAACACATTAGCAACAAAAGCTTTTGACATGGCGACCAATGAAATGATTGCCGAATCTGCGAGTGCCTGTCTGATTGTTGTACTCACCGGAGTCATCCCGGTTATTTTGCTGAACGGTATTATTAGTAATCAGTCAAAAAATGCTTAACTTTGCTAAGTATTTAGATTTAGAATAAATAAGTCGAATGGGGATTATCAATGTCAATCAAATTAGTAAGAAATACAGCGAAGCCAATAAATTTGCGGTAGATCATGTCAGCTTTTCGGTCGAAAAAGGTGAGATTCTTGCTTTGGTTGGTGAAAGCGGTTCGGGTAAAACCACGCTTTTGAGACTGATTGCAGGTCTTGAACATCCTTATGCAGGTGAAATCAGTTTAAACAATCAGGTGGTGGTATCGGGTCACAAATCTGTACCTGCCAACAAACGAAAGACCGGAATGGTTTTTCAGGATTATGCACTTTTTCCACATCTTACGATTTATGAAAATATAGCATTTGGGTTGAAAGGCCTGAATAAAAAACAAACAGCAGAAAGAATCAGTGAAACAATAGAACTGACCGGTTTGGATGAAGATGTAAAAAAATATCCTCACCAACTTTCGGGTGGTCAGCAGCAAAGAGTTGCATTGGCCAGAGCGATTGCACCAAGACCTGAATTATTGCTTTTGGACGAACCGTTTAGTAACTTAGACGCAATTCTCAGAGATCAGGTCAGAGAAGAAGTCAGACAAATCATCAGAAGACTTGGAATCACTGCCATACTCGTGACTCACGACACAAAGGATGCGCTGGCAACTGCCGATAAAATTGCAGTGATGCACAAAGGAAAATTACTCCAAATCGATACGCCTGATGAACTTTATAAAAATCCGAATTCATCGTATGTTGCCAATCTTTTTGGTAAATCCAATCAGTTGGAAGCGATTGTTGAGCACGATGGTTTCAAAACTCCTTTCGGTTTTGTCAATCTGCCCGCCAACTGTCAGATGTGTCAGCAGGACAAAGTGAATCTGTTTTTCAGAGCGGAAGAAACTGTTTTTTGCAATTCCGAAGAACCTCATCTTTGTGGTAAAGTGGAGCAATGCACCTACCTCGGCGACCATGTTCAATTAAAAGTAAGTTGCCGTGATTGTGACATTTGTTCGGCCAAAGCAAATGATAAATTAAGCGAAAGTAAACACAGCATTCTGTTGAATTCATCGGTTCATAACTTCAAACCGGGCGACATTGTCCATTTCAGAATCAAAAATTTTAAAATCAAAGAAACCAGCGATTTTTAATTTATATAGTCTGATTGAGTGGAAATAAATATAATTATTTGAATATTTTTCACTAATTTTGTATCCAAGTGAATACAGTTGAAAAATGTACTTTATTGAAAAAACAGCCGAATTTGATAAATGGTTGAAAAAAT
This sequence comes from uncultured Weeksellaceae bacterium, assembly GCA_964346785.1. GTDB lineage: Bacteria > Bacteroidota > Bacteroidia > Flavobacteriales > Weeksellaceae > Moheibacter. Next base: position 10,817 of record CAYFWH010000021.1, read on the forward strand.
TAAAGGATTTAAGAGCAAAAGCAAAGATATTGTTCCGAATTCAAAAATTGGAAAATGAAGAACACTTTGGAGATTGTAAACCTGTTGGTGATAGAATAAGTGAATTGAAAATAAATTATGCAAAAGGTTATCGAATCTACTTTAAAGAAATGGATGAGAAAATTATCATTCTATTAATCGGAGGTGATAAATCAACTCAACAAAAAGACATTGAAAAGGCAAAAGAACTAGCTAATCAAATCACGAACACCTTTAAAAAGAAATAATAATTCTAGTGAGTAAGTTTGGAATAAATTAATAAAGTAAGAAAATGAAAACATCAAAATTTGATATTTCAGATTATTTAGATAGCAACGAAATGATTGCTGAATATCTAAATGAGGTTTTGGAGGAAGGTGATGATGCTGAAATTATTGCAGCAATCGGAAATATTGCAAAAGCAATTGGTATGACAAAAATAGCTGAAGAAACGGGTCTTAGTCGGACAAGTTTGTACAAAGCTTTGTCTGAAGGTGCAAAACCACAATTTTCAACCATAATGAAAGTATTAAAAGCTGTTGGAGGGCAAATTCAAATCAATCCTGTACACGCATAAACCAATACCCCATCCCAAGATATGAGAATATATCTTTAGTATTTGTTCCCAAAAGCCCCACTTATCAAGGTGAATAATCAAAATTAAATTTCTGAATTAAGCAGGTTTATCTGAATCTCAACAAATTGGATAAATGCACCGATATTGTTTATAAAATTCAAGTTTTGGTTTCTTTGTTCAAACTTTAAAATTGTAGTTTTGCAGGGATTCAAAAAATATGGGAAAAATAATTGCAATAGCGAATCAAAAAGGTGGTGTCGGAAAAACCACAACTGCGGTCAATCTGGCTGCCTCACTGGGTGTGCTTGAGAAAAAAACTTTGCTGATTGATGCTGATCCGCAGGCCAATGCCAGTTCGGGATTGGGTATTGATGTTGAGAATGTTGAAAAAGGAACTTATGAGGTGCTTGAACATCAGGTCAAAGCGTCTGAAGCGATTCAAAAAACCCAAACACCGGGATTGGATATCATTCCGGCGCATGTGGATTTGGTAGCTGCCGAAATTGAGATTGTTGATTTGGAAGAACGGGAATATCTGTTGAAAAGAGCACTCGGGGAAATCAAGGATCAGTATGATTATATCATCATTGACTGTGCACCGTCGCTTGGTCTGATTACGCTGAATGCACTGACTGCGGCAGATTCTGTCATTATACCGATTCAGTGTGAATATTTTGCACTCGAAGGATTGGGCAAATTGTTAAACACGATAAAAGGAGTTCAGCAACACCACAACAAAGAATTGGATATTGAAGGATTGTTGCTGACGATGCACGATTCGAGATTGAGATTGTCAAACCAGGTGGTGGATGAAGTTAACAGTCATTTTCCGGATATGGTTTTTGAAACCGTAATTCAGAGAAATGTAAGATTGTCAGAAGCACCGAGTTTTGGTGAAGCAATTATCGATTATGACGCCGGAAGTAAGGGTGCTGAAAATTATCTGAATCTGGCCAGAGAACTGTTGGTGAAAAATAAGGATGTGAAATAATGTTTTGAGTTTCTGAATTCATTCAAAACAAAAATTATTAGTAATTTAGAAAATTAAAGTTAAGATTGATTTATGGCGAAGACTGCAAACAACCGATTAGGAAGAGGCCTCTCGGCATTATTGAAAGATGAACCCGAAGTTAAATCTGCCAGCGATAAAGGGGCTGAAAAATTAGTTGGAAATATTGTTGAAATTGAACTGAATAAAATCAAAGCAAATCCATACCAGCCAAGAACAAATTTTGACAAAGGTGCATTGGATGATTTGGTGAAATCAATTTCAATCCTTGGTGTCATTCAGCCTATTACAGTCAGGAAATATGATGGTGGCTACGAATTAATTTCGGGAGAGAGGAGATTCAGAGCTTCACAAATCATTGGTCTTGAAACGATTCCTGCATATATCCGTTTGGCAAACGATCAGGAAATGCTGGAAATGGCGTTGGTCGAAAACATTCAGCGACAGGATTTGGATGCGATTGAAATTGCACTTTCATACCAAAGACTGATTGAAGAAATCAACCTGACACAAGAACAATTAAGTCATCGAGTGGGCAAAGACAGAGCGTCGATTGCCAACTATCTGAGACTGCTCAAACTCGACCCAATTATTCAGACAGGCATCAGAGACGGAATGATTTCTATGGGTCACGGTCGTGCGATTATCGCTCTGGACGACACAAATCTTCAGCTTGAAATTTATGAAAAAGTTATAGCTGAAAATCTGTCGGTGAGAGAGACTGAAAGTCTTGTTAAATCAATTAAAAAGCCTTCTGCAAAAAAAATCACTAAAACCGAGTTGCCAAATGAGTACAAAAAGGTAATGAAGCAAATAGCCGATACAACCAAAACAAAAGTTGATATCAAAAGGGCAAAAAACGGAAAAGGAAAAATTATTCTTGAGTTCAATAACGAGGATGAATTTGACAGAATCAGAAGATTTTTTGAATGAAAAAACTGATCATATACCTGTTGTTTTTATTCCCTGTTCTGACGATTTCACAACAGGAAGATGAAAATGAAAACACACAATCAACTGAAATAGTTGCTGTTGACGGCAGCAATATTGAATTTATTGATTATCTGACTGTCAAAAATCCGATGAAAGCTTCGCTCTATTCCGCTATACTTCCGGGTGCAGGTCAAATCTACAACGGCAAATGGTGGAAAGCACCGATTGTTTGGGGATTACTCGGTACAGGAATGGGTTTTGTGATTTATTACAACAATCAATACCATGAATTCAGAGGTTATTATTTGAAAAAACTTTATGGCTATGATCTGGCTACTCCTGCACTGAACAATATGAGCAAAGAACAACTCGCCAACATACAGGATGACCGCAAAAGAACCCGGGATTATGCAATTGCACTGACTGCGCTCGGTTATTTATTAAACATTGTAGATGCAACGGTTGATGCACATTTATTTGGCATTAAAAAAGACCCGGATTTATCTTTTCAACCAATAATTCTTCAGAACCAGCAAACATTTGAACCCGTAATGGGATTTGGTTTTGTTTATAAATTTTAATTACAGATGAAAATAGCTTTGGTAGGATACGGAAAGATGGGGAAAGCAATTGAGGAAATCCTTATTGAAAGAGGCCATACTATTTCTGTCAAATTAAACAGAAAGCCTGAAGCCTCAGATTTGACTGATACAGATGTTGCCATTGAATTTTCAAAGCCCGAAGCTGCTTATGAGAACATTAAGTCGCTGATAGAAAATAAAATCCCTGCAATTTCAGGAACTACCGGTTGGACTGATAAACTTGAAGAAATTAAAGCATTGAATGATGCAATGGGTTCCGGATTTTTATATGCCTCAAATTTCAGTTTGGGTGTGAATTTATTTTTTGAATTAAATGAATATCTCGCCAAGCTGATGTCAAAATATCCTGATTATAAAACTGAGATTGAAGAAATTCATCATACCCAAAAATTGGATAAACCCAGTGGGACAGCGATTAGTCTGGCCAATCAAATCATAGAAAATTCAGGATTTGAAAAATGGGAATCAGACCAGAAATCGTCTGATTTGGTTTTACCTGTTTATTCAAAAAGAATTGATGCCGTACCAGGCACACATACAGTTTCTTATCATTCTGAAATAGATGATATCGAAATTAAACACACTGCACACAGTCGAAAAGGATTCGCTTTGGGTGCTGTACTTGCTGCCGAATGGATATACGGTAAAAAAGGTTTTTTTTCTATGAAGGATGTACTTGATTTGAAATAATCTTTCGTTAATAAATTAATTGAAGTATTTCAATACTTATTTGTCTTCAAATAATTAAATTTGAAATCAGATTTGTGGAATTATGAAATTAATGAAAAATATATTAGTCATTTTTCTGTTTATTTTTGGCGGACTAACCGTATTTATGGGTTCTTCAGTTATTTTTGACTGGTTTGGTATTCGTGAAATTGAAGGGAATTATGTAAATTTCGTTGTTATTGCCAATTTGATTTGCGGTTTAATTTATCTTTTTGCAGCATATAATTTAATCAAAAACAAAAAAATATCGGGTTACGCATTACTTATTGCCTTTCTGATACTGATTGTTACATTTTCACTCTTTATTAACTACATCAGTAACGGCGGAATTTATGAACAAAGAACGCTTAAAGCAATGAGTTTCAGAACAGCCATCACTTTAATTGCTGCATTTCTGTCTTTCAGGATTTACAAAAAAAACAATAATCAAACCGATTATTAACAAAAAACTAAATCAAGTAAATAAGAAAATGAGGAAGTCATTTTTGGCTTCCTCATTATCAACTAATTAATAACAAAACAATTAATTCACCTTACCTACTTTTGCTTTGAAATTATCGGGACCATCTTCCAAAATTTCCCAGATAAATCCTGGGCCGATAACATCGTAAAGCAATAATCTTTGTGTCTTCATATCATTTTCACCCGAGGTAAGCTCAAATGCCTGACCGTGTTTAATTGAGTTAAATGTATTCAGAACCAATTTATTGGCATCTTCTTTTGACAAATTATTCAAACTAACTGATTGAATTTCACCTGATGAAGAATTTTCAATTAATTGCAACATATCCTGTCTGACTTCAAAAGATTTCAGGAATCTCATTGCAAAAATTATTGTTGTCAGAAATAATCCGCCATAGCCAATAAAAGCAAGGATATAAGGTATCACCGGATCGCCCAATCTGACACTCTTCATTCCGAAAGTGAAAAGTCCGGCTGTGATAATAAATCCGAAAACCCATAATCCAATTAACCATTTCAGGAATTCAAATCGACTCATTCCTCTGCCCCAACTATTGATTTTGTCGGGTACAGTTAGTTTATAATTCATTCCTTCAATTTGTTCATCGGTAAGTTTTCTATTTTGGAGCGTTAATAAATCATAAACCACTATAATGGCTCCAATTGTAAACATAAATGCAAACAATCCTAAAAAGACTCTGGCTTCCGCCATTGCGGGACGGATGTGGTGTCCCCACCAATCTAAACCAAGAATTCTGTACACATAAATCTGTTTAGTTCCGCCATATGCAAAACTTGCAACTATACCGGTAATACTGATAAAGAGCGTCCAGAATGCAAGTTTTGAAAGTTTATCATTGAACCTGTCGATTCCTTTGATTTGGCGAATTGCTTCGTATGCTGCGCCTAACACCAACAAACCAAAAGCACCAAACAAAGCCATGTGACCATGTGAAGCGGTAATCCAGGTTCCGTGTTCCCAGATGTTCACATAGGCAAGCGTCATTGTGAAACCAAGAATACCGGCACCTACCGATTCAAAGAGTGCTGAACCAAAAATAAAGTAGAAAGCAACTCTGTTTTTAATCGGTTTCAATCCGTGTTTTTCATCCAGATAGACATGCCACAAACAGAAAATAAGCGGCAGCGGCTCCAATGCACTGAACAATGATCCCCAGAATTGCCAGAATGCCGGTGTACCAATCCAGAAATAGTGGTGAGAGTTACCAATCAATCCTGAAAGAATAACCAGTGATACACCCCAGAAAACTGCAAAACCAACTTCGCCTTCATCTGCACCAAAGAATTTATAAAGTAAAAATCCTATTATGGTGATATGCAAAATCTCCCAAACTGCTTCTACCCAGTAGTGTACCACATACCATCTGAAATATTCCTGAAGATCCAAGTTTTCTGAAGAAAACAATGCGAAAATCCAAACAGTTGCTAATCCGACAACTCCAACAGCAAGGCCCCAATGCATTTCATTCCACTTCTTTCTGTTTTTTGGAAACATGTGAAGCGTGAGGAAAGCAAAAATACTGAAGCCAACAAGTAAAAGGAAACCGGTAATTCTACCTCCTTCCAAAAACTCTTTTCCTTGCTGTAACATTGGAATATTTCCTACCCAACCGGCAATACCTTTGTGTGCCAATGGCAAGGTTATAAATGACCATACAGCAATAATCCAGAGTGCTATTAACAGAAATTTCACGAGCCAAACAGGTCGTACATCTCTGTTTCCCAGAACAGGACCAATCAGCAATATCGTACCTATAAAACCGGTAACAATCCAGACAACTGCAAAGTTAAGGTGGAATGCACGGGCAACATTGAAATTCAAGGTGCCTTGTAAAATAGTCGGATCCAGATGCATTATAGCCAGTAACAGGCCAAATGAAATCTGAATTATAAAGAAAATCAACATGCTTACAAAAAAGCCGTATGATAATTTTTGAGTTTTAAATTGTAATTTCATTTTCTAGCTTTTTTATTTGACTGTCTTAATATATTCCACAATAGCATTCAGGTCTGATTCAGAAACCACACCTTCATATGACGGCATTAAGCCCGGCAAGAACCCTTCAACTATCTCATCATTTGGATTGAGTATAGATCTTTTGAGGTACTCATCATCAGCTGTAACTGTTGTACCATTATCCAACACAACGCTTGAGTTGTACAAATTTTTCCAGCTTGGCCCGATCTGAGTTGAACCGTCAGTAGAGTGACAAGCCATACAGCCCATTGATTTCGCAATCTCTCCTCCGTCCGGTGTCGAGCTGCTTTCATCTCCGGATGCGTTAGAAGCTGCTGTTTTCACAGGTAGTCCGCTCTTGGATTCCAAATCGATTTTTGCCTGATTTATGATGGCATCTTTTGCATAGATTTCCGGTGGCCATCCGGCTGTGTTAATCATCGAAGTATATTTCATGAAAGCAACCAAAGCATTGATTTCGTCTTTCGAAAACTGTAGGTTCGGCATCAGTGCATCTACTCCTCCTCTTTCGTCAACTCTTTCTTTTGCTTTTGGATACATTTGATAATAAGCATCCAGATCAGCCACATCAATTTCACCTGATTTAATCAATTCGTTCAATTGTATTCCAACAATTGCTTCGGTCGGATAAGCCGCTGGCGAGCCAAGATAAGCAAGCAACCACGCAGGGCCTGTCTGTTCGTAAAGTTTGGTCAAATCAGGTGCAAAGTAAGCACCATTACCAACGATAGTATGACAGTCCATACAGTTGTAAGCCTGAAAAACCTGCTTACCTCTGAGCGCATCCTGTCCTGCAAAATTAACTTCAACCGATTGAGGTCTTTTTCTATTTTCTGAATCTATAAAGGATAAAACCCCAAATAGAGTCCAGATAATCACCATTACACCTATTATATAAATGGCGATTTTTCTTGATTTTTGTTCTTTAGGATTAACCATTACAACCTTCTATATGATGTCTCTCATGACTCAGTAAAATAGTAAGAGCCCGAACAAAGGCCCACATAGTGTAAATACACAACACAGCTCCCACAATATAATGAATGTACCATGCCTCCAACTTGTCGGCAAAGAATGTCATCCCAAAATCCCAGGGAGTAGAAATCACAATAAAGAAAATTGAAAACAAAACTGTAATCAAATACAGTTGCCGTTTGTTTTTTAAAATACTATTTCCGCACATATTAATTAAGATTTAAAATTTCAAAATACCCGATTTCAGTTTTGTTAGATTTAAATCAAACAACATTAAAAAATCAAAATCTCAATAAATCTCTAAGTCTGAAAGTTTTACAGCTTTATTAAAATCAACAGAATAAAAATCAGTTATTTCTGTCAAAGCTTTCGTTTTTCAAATATAAATATATTTTTGAATAAAATACTGTTTTGTCTTTTTTATTTTTAAGCATAATTATTTTTTACAATGATTTAGATGATTGTATATGCATGTATTTTATCGCTATTTTTAATAACCTGCGTCATGTTATTAACAATCCATGAAATCTGTTAATAATTAAATTTCATCAAAATTAAATTCCCTGAAAAGAGTTGAAATAATTTTATACAACACAATATATATTTAGAGTAAATTCCTCAATGGAATTAGTCAACTTGATATGAAAGACTTAATCTTCTGTCCTGCCACTGTTTCAACTACAGTTTTATGGTTTAGAATTTATTAATGTCCAAAAAGGATTAACCAAATTTTAAATTAAAATTCGGCTATGTAACATATGTTGCTTAATAGGATTTTATACTACCATATGTTTGCAATGTTATTTTGTTTGTAATTGAATAACACAATCAACCTGAACTAAATACCTAAATAGCACCGCCGGATCAAATTGATCCGGCGGTTTTATTTTACAGTATGTTTTACTTGTTTTATTCCTTTACTTTTACAACTCTGACTTTCCACTGTTCAGGGCCTTCTTCCAGGTATTCCCAGCGGAAAGGCTCTTTGCTTTCAGCTTCCATTTGATAATAAAGCGGAAGTGGATCGTGGTCATTCAAAAATTCGAAAGCTTCACCTGCCTTGATGTCAGCAAAAGCCCGATAGAACATTTCGTGTCTTTCGGCCGGTGGAAAAGGTCTTAAATCCATTTCATTGACTACCGAAAAACCGTCGTCTCCCAAACCGCTTTTTACTTCTTTTATCAGGTGAACCACAATTTCTCCTTCTTCTTTCTTTTTATAAATCCATTTGTGCTGACCTTCAAATTTCTGCATAAAAATATGATGAATTTCAACCGGATCTTCGGCAGCGATAATTTCCATCACATCTCCCTGCTGCATCATTCCGTAACGGTGAAAAACGATTTGTTTCCATTCTTTCGGATCAGCTTTTCTCAAATCCATCAATGTTGAAATATCAGTAAATTCACGACCTTGAGAAGCTTCAGTACGGGTTACTTTTACTTTCCATTCTCTGCCGCCACGGTTCAGATATTCCCAGCCAACAACATCGCCATAAATCGATCTGAATTCATAATACAATGGTTTTGGATCGTGGTCATTAATAAAGGTGAATTCCTCATCAACCGGAAGTTCACCAAACATCTTTACCAAAAGTTTGTGTCTCTCAATCGGAACCAGAAGTCTTACATCCAACTCGCCGTCCTGATTCTTAATCTCGTTTTGAATATCGCTCATTATTGTTTTATTTTAATTTGGACTATTTCTATATACAAAATCATGATTTGTCCAATTTTTTGTTAATCAGGTGCTAAGTTAAAAATAAAAAGAGCATTTTATCTTAATTGAGTTATGTTTTAAATCAGTTGTGTCTTTAACAGTTTCAATCTGTTGTTAACAAGGACTTGCCTTGCCGCCCATCATACCAATCAGTTTCTGAAGCCCGCCGATTGCCTTTCCGACATTACCCATTCCCAAAAGACTAATACTCATCATCACATTGCACGCCAGTCCCTGAAGTGCTTCTTTGACATCTTCGTCAAGATTGCCGGCATCCATAATAATAATCGCTTCAGAAGCAGCAGCATAAAGTTTTACAAGCGTTAACCCATAAGCATTGACAACACCAAGCGCAAAACCACCGGGTGCTCCCATTATCATCAGTCCCAAAGCAGATTGAAGTCGTTGATAATCCTTAACAACCTTTTCAAGTTCTTTTAATTGAGAAGCAACATCATTACCACCTCCGCCGGTGCCGTCTGGCAACATTGCAAAAACTTCTCCGGTTTGTTCATTCAATTTAAAATACCCCGAAGACTCAAATGAATCATCAAACAAAATCGAGTGTTCTCTGTCGTTTAATATCCTGTTTCTTACAACCGGATTGCCATTGTTATACAAATCTCCATATTTCTTTTTATCATCAATATACATTTGCCTGGTCATCAGCGATTTTCCTTTCAAACTCATTAGTGTGCTTTCTTCAAATGCAACTGACTCAAGAGCCGCAAACTGAAGAGTATTTTTTATATTGGCTTTGACATTTTCCCATTTATTACCTGATTTAGAAAATGTTGTGTAATGAGTCATTTGCAAATAATCAAAAGAAAGTCTTGATTTTTCTGAATAAAGAGCGGGTTTTGATTTTAATATGGCAGCTCTTAGACCAAATGGAAAACAAATCTGATCATTATTGAAAACATCGTCCGGTGGTTGAATCATACTCAGAAATGCAGGTGGATAATTCAAAACTCCTTCTTCGAGTAATTTCACAGCCTCTTCAGTATCGCCCGCCTTTTGTGCTTTGATCCACTTTTCATGACTTAGCATCGCAGTCAGATATTCAGTCAATCTGACAGAAAGCGGCGGTGCCTCTCTCTCAAAAGAAATCGCAAGACTTCCGAGCATCATTTCGTGAACATCATCTATATAAGCTCTTGAAGATTTAAACTTATAAAATTGATTGTCCCAACCCGCAATCGTTCTTCTCACTTTGACACCAAAACCTTCTACCGTCAAATATAGCCCGACAATACGGTCACCGATAAATTCATCATTTGGTTCAGGAAATTTAAATTTCGCCTCACCCGAAATATTAGTTTCTTTAATATTTAATTTGGCTGTGTGTTCTTTCAATTCATCAAAAGAAGAATAAGCAATTACATAAGGTGGAAAATCCATCTGAGCAATTGCTTTTAAAATTTCATTAATCGCAGTTTCGTATTCAACAGCCGGAAGACTGATCAGGTTTTTGATATTTTTTTTCAGTTCATCATAAGTGTAACTGCTGCTTCTGACTTCAAGAATAATAATCGGATAACCGGACTCATAAACATCAGAATAAACCGGATTGAATTTATCATTGTTGTCACCATCGGTCAAATAAGTAATTACATCATATCCGCTTTGCTTTCCTTTCAGCATGGTGGTGTACAGGTTAGAACCGGTTTCCTGAAGTTTAATTTCAGCATTTGGATAAAGTTCTTTTATCTCTTTGGTTGTCAGAGTTAAAAAACTATTAATCTGTTTTTTATCTCTGTATTTACTCGGCATACTCAAAGAAGTATCGTATAGTAACAGAATTTTTGGTGAAATCTGATTTTGAAGAATTCTGCCCGAAACAGACTGTCCGTTGTCAGTCAACGAAAAATCTTTTGCGCTCAATCCGTTAACGATTTTCCCGTCAGCATCCCTTGGCGATACTTCTATAATAACCTTTGGAAATGTTTTAGGAACAGCAATAATTTCAAGCGTTTTTACATCATCGGCACTTCCTGTCACCATTTCGGGAAGTTTAAAACTATCTAACGGATTTTCCTGTTTCGGCAAATTCAAACTGTCTGTCAATTCAGTTGAAACAGAACCAGTCACAGGAATAATCAATGAATCTGTTCTTTCTGTTTCAGACTGTTCTTCTCCAGTTTTCTGTATTACTTCTTCTTCGGGAATAATTGATTCTTCTTCCTTTACAACTTTAAAACCACTTAAATCTATTGATTCGCCAACCACTGAGCGTTCCTGCATATATTCTTTGCTGACACCAAATTTCTGAAAACTAAAAGCCGGTGTAAAAGTGTCAATTTGAGAAATTGTATGTGTGACCTGTTGTTTGAAGTTCAAATTATTCAGAAATTGAACAAAAATCATACTACCACTGATATCGCTTATCTTCCATACTCCGCTTAGCAATTCTTTTTCAACTCCGGGTTCAATTGCTGTCCGGCAGTTCAATGAGATTTTAACTTCACCACCTAAATCTTCAATCGCTTTACTATCATAAAATTTCTGAGATTCATTTTTCGGATGCAGTTCACCTGTCGGAACATCAGGGTCAAAAACATGTGCATATTTTTCTTCACCTTCAACAGTATAAACTACCGTTGGTATTTCTTCGGGATTCAATCGAAATTTAAATAGATTGTTTTCATCTTTTAAACGATCCTTTGTCTTATCACTGATATTAGAAATAATTTCATTTTCAAACTCTTTAGTGATTTCATCAAGGTTTTCAATCGTCTCTACTTTTGAGTCATCTTCTTTTTTGGACATTGCTCTCTGCCATTTGTTCAACTGCGATTTACTGATTGGCGGGTCGAATTCGGCCAGATATTTCCGAAAAATAATTCTTTTCAAATCATCTTCATCCAGATTGGTGCTTTCATAAACGACTCTGGCTTCAAAACCGGCTTCGGTCAGCATATCTTTCAGAATTTCAGCTTTTTCCCTCGGTGTTGCCAAACCACAACGAAGCGCGGTTTCGACACCGTACAAAACAGAGTTTTTGATATACCGCATAAAATCATTGTTTCTTGGCGGAATCAGCTGAAAACTGTCGCGTACAAATTCGGTCATTGCCAGCGGGTCTTTAGCTGTAACCAATGCTTTTCTTCTGCCAATCAGATGATCCGGGCTTTGTTCGAGCAATTCTATCATTTGTCGCCATACATCAAAAGGAGCATCGGCGTTACCCAGCGTAGAACCACCGCTGCAACTGTTACAACTGATAATGTAGGAAGGAAGCATTACCGCTCCGCTTGCCAAAGCGATTTGCTTTAGAAAATCTCTTCTGTCAATTTCAAATTTCATAATATATAAGTTTTAGTATTTAAGAATAAATAATTAATTCAATATCTTATTCATTGAATTAAACAGCCACAATTTAGAAAATAAATTTCAGAAATCAGAAATTATACAATTATTTTTAAAACAAACTTATACTTACACAATTGTCTCTTCAGTTGATTGATAGTCTGCATTAAGTCAAAGGTGACATCTTTACATTCTGCAAATTCAGGTTTTTTATAAACATTCTGATTTCTTCCGGTTTTCCTGTTCCGATAATGATTTCTTTACCGTTTTTTAGGAAGAGTTCAAGACACGGATGGTAATTTTTCCGAAATAAAGAATCGGTTTGAAGAAAATATCTTCTGTAAGCAAACATTTCGTCAGATGAATACTCTCTGACCGCATATTTAGTAATATCATTCCACAAATATTTTCTTTTAATGATATAAGGGAATTGAGAAACCGTCACTCCTTCCCTATCTATTATAGTTCTCATTTTAACTATATACCAAATTACCAAAATAAAGAGTGGCATTAAAAACCCAAAAAATGATTCAGTATCAGTTATTTCTAATGATAATCCATCTTTGAAATTATCATAGAAAATCAAAAGCCAGAAAAATATAAGTGCAATCGCAATATACCTTATCACTTTATTATCAAAAGCCGATTGTATTTCTACAAATTCCATTCTCAAAATTATTTCTTAATAATTAAATCAACAATCCAATTCCAAAAATCACAAAACCTAACACCAAAACAAGAAAGCTATAAGGCAACAATTGCTGTGGTTTCAATTTGGTAATTCCGAGCAAAGGCAATGCCCAGAATGGTTGTAACATATTGGTCCACTGATCGCCATAAGCCATTGCCAAAATGGTTTTAGGCAAGTCCGCGCCCAGACGGCTTGCGGTTTCTATCACAATCGGCCCCTGAACCGCCCATTGTCCGCCACCACTCGGAATGAACATATTGACTGCACCGGCACTGATAAAAGTAAAAAACGGCAGCGTACGGGCATTTGCAATAGAAGTTATTGTGTCTGAAAACAAAACAATCAAGCCACTGCTTTGCATAATGGCCAGTATTCCAAAGTAAAACGGAAACTGAATCAAAATACCCGATACATCATTTATGGCAATATCGAGCGATTTTAAGAAGTTTTTTATGTTTTTATGCAAAAGCAGTGATAGGCCTAAAAATATAAAGTTTATAAAATTCAGTTGAATGAAACCCAGTGAGCTGCTGCCCTGGTAACTGAAGGCTTTATAAATTCCAAGCATTAAAAAAGCAATTCCCAAACCAGTTCCGAAAATATTGTTGTAATCCAATCTTTCAGCACCTTCAGCTTTTTCATTCTCTGTTTTTAAAACATGCGCAAATTCGGAATCAAATTCAGGAATAGATTCATTTTTACTCCTTTTGGCAATAAAATAAAGAAATACCGGGATTAAAATCAGACAACTCACTGCAATTCCAATGTTTAAACCCGAGCCATTCGTCAAATCCAAATGTACGCTGGCAGGGAAGTCTCCGCTGATATTTGCATTTTTCACCATTTCCGGAATGTATCCTTCTTCCATTGATTTTGTGGTTGCGCTTCCCGACAGGCCACCGTGCCAGACCATCATGGTTGAATAACCGGCCGCGCCTACCAATCCGTAATTCAAAGTTTTTTTTTCTTTCGCAAATTTTTCAGCCGCTTTTCGGGCCATAATCGCACCGAAAATAAGACCCAATCCCCAGTTGATTAGACCAAGTGTAATTGCACCAATCGCTACAGTAACCACAGTTGACGCACTTGTTTTACAATAACTGAGCAAAGCTTGAATCAATCGGTCAACCGCCGGCGTCAGTGCGAGAATATGACCCAGCACTAATATCATCATCCTTTGAAAGGCAAAATACAAACCACCCGCTGAGCTGTCCCATAAACCGGTTTCCCAGGAACTTGTGATTTTTAAAAAATAATCAAAGTGAGAAGTTGTTTCGGGTTTGGTTAAAAATTGCGCAAGACCAAGTGTGAACAAAGTCAGAATAATTGCGATTGTAAAAGGACTCGGCAACAGGTTTTTGAAAATCCTGATCAGGCTATCTTGTTTGGAATTCGAAGACACAAATAAAATTTTATTTTGATAAAGTTAAAATATTATTTGCTTTATTTCAAAAACTTATTGATTTTCCTGTTCAATTCAAGAAAACAAATTGATTAATCTAATTGTTTAATTAAGTATTACATAAAACTGAATATGCATTACTTATAATTATTTCATAAGCTAATAAATACTTGCGTCATTTAGTTTTTTGAGCATTTCATCGGTCAACTCAATACTTACTGCATTGATAATAGACTCCAATTGTTTTATAGTGGTAGCACTGACAATTGGCACAGCAACGGATGGTTGTTTAGACAGCCAGGAAAGTGAAACACTTGCTGCAGTTGTATTTAACTCAGCAGATATTTCATCAAGAGCTGATAAAATTCTAAAGCCTCTTTCATTCATATATTTCAATACATCTTTTCCTCTTTTACTCTTTGTCAAATCTTCTTCTTTTCTGTATTTTCCACTCAAAAAACCACTGGCTAACGAATAATAGCTAATTACAGAAAGTTCATATTTTTGAACAATTGGCAAATATCCGGCTTCAAATTCTTGCCTGTCGTATAAATTATAGTTTGGAAAAAAAAAAAAAAATCCTTCCAC
>CAYFWH010000022.1:0-22188 GCA_964346785.1 uncultured Weeksellaceae bacterium
ATATGATGCAAGCAGGAATTGCGGCCGATCGTTGTTGTCATAAAATATCGGAATGATATATTCTTTGTCTTTCAGATTAAAATTCGGAGATGCAATATCTGTAAGCGTTGAATCTGATTTGAGTACAGCGAGCTGAGGATTTGACTGCACACCTCTTTTCCGAAGTTGTTTGTAAAAGACCGAATCAAGTTGTTCAAAATTGATTCTTTTTCCAATAGGCCTGTTTCCGGCATCTAACCGGGCAAGTCTTTCAATTGTAAAAGTTGAGTTTTTAAAATTTTCTTCATTGTCCAGACTGAAATTCTGAATAATACTCGCTCCTGAATCTTTCTGAATTTTCACAGTTTTTTCCTGAGAATACAGATTTGCTCTGATCAGGCTGTCGTTGTAACTGTCAGAAACCGGCACTACAGACCGTTCCAAAATATAGCGGGTCATCGTCAGATAAGTTACTCCGGCAGAATCCTGAATCATCTGAGATGACATGACCTGTGGTTTTTCTGTGTTATTACTGAAATCGCTCTTTATATCTTCAAAACGATTGTAATAAGTTTGTAATTCGTATTGATTAATTTCATCGACAGTAGCATTCAGCGCCTGATATACCCTGCCGTTGTATTCTTCGGTCTGAGAAACAAATACTTTCTGACTCCAGTAAAACTGAATCAGAACCAGGCCGACCAATGCGACGCCCATTAGTATAATCAGTATTTTGTTAAAACCTTTTCTCATGAATTAATTCTACAAATTTAAACTTAAACTGAATAATTCAACTGCTTTAACAACGAATTAACCAAAGCTATATTTTGTTAAGATTTCCTTGTATAATTTATTGAAAGATTTTTTAAGCGATTTTAAATCCGAATTATTCTCAATCACAAAATCTGATTTTTCTATTCTCTTACTGTCCGTCCATTGATTTTTGATGCGACTTCTGATTTGCGACTCAGTCAGACCGTCTCTCTTTATCACTCTTTGAATTCTCTTTTCTTCATCAGCAATAACCGAAATTACAGAATCACAATTTTTGTATGAACCGCTTTCAAAAAGTATGGCTGCTTCTTTTATCACAAAATCTGATTTTTGATTTTTAATCCATTGATCAAAGTGTTCAAAAACAACAGGATGTACGGCAGCATTCAATTTTTGAAGCAATTCTTTGTTTTCAAAAACTTTTGAAGCAACAAAAGCACGGTTGTAAATTCCGTCTTTGTAAGTTTCTTCGCCAAAAATCAGACTTAGTTTCTCAATTAATTCAGGATTGGTGTCGATTAATTTCTTAGCCTCATCATCTGAATTATAAACAGCAATTCCCTTTTGACTAAACCATTTGGCAATTGTACTTTTGCCGGAACCGATTCCACCGCTGAGTCCTATTATTATCATCAAACTGATTTTTTTATGAGAATTTAATTCAAAAAAAAACCGAAACTATTTGTCCGGTTTTTCAAAATTTTTTTTTAGCTATTTTTTCTCAACTCCGGGAGAATATCGGCTCTTGCTCAATTCACCTGAAATTGCGGCTCTTTCAAATTTAATTTTTCCGGCACCGGTTTCCAAAACCACCGAATCAGGTCCCAGTTCGAAAATCTTTCCATGAATTCCTGAAGTAGTTACTACCCAGTCTCCTCTTTTTAAATCGGTCTGAAATTGTTTTTCTTTTTTATTTTTTTGCATTCCGGGTCTTAAAATCAGGAAGTACATAATCAGAAACATTCCACCGAACAAAAGTAACATTGACAGTCCGCCTCCTTCGGGTTGACCTTGTAAAAATATATAAGCTGTATCTTTCATCTTTATTTTTAAAATTATTAATTACCTACAGGTATTGCGGTTTGTTGCTCGACATCGTTTGGCAAAGTTGCTGTAAAAGTCCAGGTTTCTTTTCCCTTCACGGTATTGGTAGTCAAAGTAACAGTTTTCTGTTGTCTTCCTTTCTGAGAACCTGCATCATAAGTGATTTTCATTGAATCAGTTACACCTGGAGCAATAGGTTGCTTTGGCCAAACCGGAACGGTACATCCACATGAGCCTACAGCATTTTTAATAATCAAAGGTGATTTTCCGGTGTTGGTAAATTTCACATAGTGATCTACCTTTGCTTTTGACGGCAATTCTCCAAAATCATAAGTATCTGACTCAAACCGCAAAGCTGCTGCTGTAGCAGGGTCGACTACATTATCTGCCTGTGTTTGCTTTTCAGCGTCTGAAAATAAATTTGATGCTTTTTCTTTCTGACATGAAGTCAGCGTAAGCATTCCCAAAACTCCCGCTAGTAAAATTTTATTTTTCATTATTCAATATTTTTATTTTTTAGGGTCTAAATTTAATAAAACTATTTAAGATAGACTGTTAAATATGGCTGACAATTAAAAACGACTGGTTTCTTTTATGGTCTTATCGAGTATTCCGTTGATGAAAATATTGCTCTTGTCAGTCGAATAAACTTTTGAAAGTTCAATGTATTCATTCAAAATAACTTTTGGCGGAATATTCTTGAAATACAAAAACTCTGTAATTGCCATTTGCAAAATCACCATATCCAAAGCAGCAATTCTGTCCAGCTCCCAGTTTTTTGCTTTTTCAGAAATAATTTTGGTTGTTTCATCACGGTTTTGAATTGTCATTCTAAATAAATCAATGATGAATTTTTTGTCGTCTTCATCCTTGTAAACTTTAAAAAGCTTGTAATCGGATGAACTTTTGCCTGTAAAAGATTTCAGCGTTGCCATCACCATCGAGTTTCCGATATGAAAATCATCTGACCAGTAAATACTTTTATCTTCCATTAATTCAGACAAGTTATCGTCTGCTGCAATAAATTTCTCATAAATTTCGAGTATGAAATTTTTATCATCTTTAAAAGAAGCTTCATCCTGAGCCATATAATTTTTATATTCTTCGCTGGTGATGATTTGGTTGAATATGTTTTTTGGAAAATGATTCTCGATTGTATCCCACTGCAATTGTTTGTTATTTGAATTGAATTGATTCAATTCTTCATTTTCTTCGAGAAACTTAAAAATCCGGTTCTCAACAAATCTGAGATTAGGGTTGAGATCTTCGTTAGTGGGAAGTTGCTTGTTTCTGGCAACTTCAATCTTATTTTCAGCCAGCGTTTTTTGAAAAACAAGCAGGTTAAGCAAATAAACATAAAGGTCGTAAATCTGATCTACTCCTTTCAGCATATTCTTTTCAATAACCCTGCTGTCCGCATTTTCCGCCCCCGACATCTTCCAGGCATATATCGCCTGCATTGCTTTTTCACGAAGCTGTCTTCTTCCCAACATAATTTCAAAAATAAGTTTAATCTCAGTGTGGCGGCAAAGGTAAACAAAAAGCAGTAAATTTGCAGGGTGAAAGAATTGCAATCTTTAAACAAATTTCTTTGGAAGTACCGCTGGCAATTAATTGCCGGATTTTTGATGGTTATAATTTCAAATTTCATTGCGGTTTATTCAATTACCTATGTCGGAAGTGCTGTCAATGACATCAAAGATTTGCTCACTCAATTCGGGAGCGGTCATATTCAGGATTTGGATAAAGTAAAGAAAGGGTTGATGTATGCTGCACTGCTGTTTATTGGCTTGAAAATTATTTCGGGCGGTTTTATGGTTGGTGTTAGGTTGATGATTATTGCCACTTCAAGACATATTGAATATGATTTGAAAAATGAAATTTTCAGTCAGTATCAAAATCTTTCATTGTCATTTTACAAAACACATAAAACCGGAGATTTGATGAACCGGATTACTGAAGATGTTGCTTTTGTAAGACAATATCTCGGCCCGGGTATTATGTATCCGATGGATTTGATTTCAAGAGCTACCATCATACTTGCTTTTATGATTAAAATCGATCCGGTAATGACGCTTTATGCTTTGGCTCCGTTGCCATTACTTTCATACCTTATTTATAGGGTGGCATCCATAATCAATAAAAAAAGTAAGGAAGTTCAGAAACAGCAATCAGAGATTTCGTCGATTGTACAGGATACTTTTTCGGGAATCAGAGTTATAAAATCATTTAACACTGAAGAACCGACCAAAGAAAACTATAAAAAAGAAGCTGAATATTATGAGAAAAAAGCTTTGTCACTGGCTCAAACTCAGGCATATTTTTCTCCTCTGATGATTTTGATTGTTGGTGTCAGTAATTTACTGATTCTGTATATGGGCGGCATTAGATATTATGAAGGCAAACTCGACATCGGTATAATTGCACAATATTTCATGTATCTCAATATGCTGATCTGGCCTTTCACCTCGCTTGGGTTTGTTACCATGCTGATTCAGAGAGCTGAAGCTTCAATGGCAAGAATCAATGAATTCATGAAAGAAAAACCTGAAATCATCAACACCGTTGAGCACGATACACCTGTAAGTGGAAAAATTGAGTTCAAAAATGTTAGTTTCAGATATAAAAACACAGGAATTCATGCATTAAAAAATGTTTCATTTACTGTCAATAAAGGAGAATCACTCGCAATTATGGGTAAAACCGGATCCGGGAAAACCACAATTGCGCTTTTGCTTGCAAGAATGTTGCAACCGGATAGCGGTGAAATTCTGATTGACGACATACCTTATCAAAATCTAAATCTCAACTCACTTCGGGATGCAATTGGTTTCGTTCCACAAGAAGCATATTTATTCTCAGACACAATTGAAAATAATATCGCATTTGGTTCGGGTGTGGCTACCGATTTGGATTCGATTACTAAATATTCAGAGAAGGCAGCAGTTCATGACAACATTATCGGGTTCAGAGAAGGCTATCAAACTATTTTGGGTGAAAGAGGCGTGACGCTTTCAGGTGGTCAGAAACAAAGGATTTCAATTGCCAGAGCAATGATAAAAAATCCTGAAATATTGATTTTCGATGACAGTTTATCGGCAGTAGATACTGAAACTGAAGAGGAAATTCTTAAAAATATCGGTGCTGAAATGAACCAAAAAACCTCATTGATTATCACTCACAGAGTTTCATCAGCAAAAAATGCAGGTAAAATTCTTGTACTTGAAGATGGAGAAATCATCGAATATGGCAGTCATACTGAATTGATAAACAAAGAAGGCAGCTATTATTCACTCTACAAAAAACAGTTGCTGGAGGCAGATGAAGTCAAATAATCATAAGTATAAAATCAGCAGAATAAAATTTCATTACTTATAATTCTTTTAGGAAAAATTTAAATTTTCATAACAAAACTTGGAATTTGTCATTTTTTTTATAGATTTGTTAGCAAAGTATTAACACTTCTTAAATTAACACAAAGAATGAGTGAAAACGAAAATCTAGAAAGATCTGATTCAGAGGGTATTTATTCCAGAGTACTCAGAGCAGGCAGGAGAACTTACTTTTTCGATGTAAGAGAAACAAGAGCCGGAGATTATTACCTAACCATCACCGAGAGCAAAAAGAACACAGCTGAAGATGGTTCTTTTTATTACAAAAAGCACAAAATTTATTTATACAAAGAGGATTTTGAAAATTTCAAAGAAATTTTGAATGATACAACTTCTTATGTATTGAATGAAAAAGGTGAGGAAGTTATTTCAGAAAGGCATCAGCCTGATTTTAACAACAATCATTTTGAATCATCAAATGAAAGCTTCAATCCGATAAGTAAAGAATCATTTACTGATTTGGATTTCGAGGATATTTAAACAACACATGAAATTTTAAACACAGAGAGGACATTTATTTTTTGGTTATTAAAAAACCGTTTCAAACTTAGTTTGAAACGGTTTTTTTATGATAACTGATTACCGAAAATTTATTTCAGCAATGCTTCGATTTTAGCTTCTTCTTCTTCAGCCAGTTCAGCATCTACCAGAATTCTTCCACTGTGCTCATCACTGATAATTTTCTTTCTCTGAGCAATATCCAATTGTCTTTGAGGTGGAATCTGGAAAAATGAACCAAACGAAGAGTTTTTATAAACCGGTACAACCGCCAATCCGTTTTTCATGTTTGAACGGATTCTTCTGTAAGCTTTCAAAAGTCTTTCTTCTAAAACTTCTGCAAATTCTTCAGATTTTTGAATCAAAAATTTCTCTTCTTTCTCGGTTTCTTTAACGATACTGTCAAGTTCAGATTTTTTGTGATCCAAGTGGTCTTTCATCTGGTTTAATCTTTCTCTGATTTCATCGAGACTTGCATTTTTGTGTACTATTTTCGCATTGAATTCTTTGATTTTCTTTTCAGAAAGCTGAATTTCAAGTTCTTGATATTCAATTTCTTTGGCAAGTGATTCAAACTCACGGTTGTTTCTCACATTGTCTTGTTGTTTAGCATACTTTTTCATCAATGCTTCAGAAGTTTTGATATCTTCTTTTTTTAATTTGATTTCTGCTTCCAAATCTTTGATTTCATCTTCAACCTTCTGGATTCTGGTTTCCATCTGAGCTACATCATCGCTCAAATCCTCAACTTCCAAAGGTAATTCTCCGCGGGTATTTCTGATTTCGTCCAAACGCGAATCGATTAATTGTAAATCATACAAGGCGCGAAGCTTCTCTTCTACGCTCATTTCTTTTTGTTGAACTTTTTTTGCCATATTTAATAGTAATAAACAGGATTCGTATTAATCGCTGATTTTAGGATTGCAAAATTAATAAATTTTTCTGACAGATAAGCAGTTAATAAATCTTTTGTGTATCTTTCTGATTCAAAATGTCCGATATCTGCAACCAAAATCCGGTTTTCGGCTCCATAAAAATCATGATATTTCAAATCCGCAGTCACAAACGCGTCTGCACCCGCAGAAATTGCAGATTGAATTGCAAAACTTCCTGAACCTCCAAGCACGGCAACTCTCTTTATTTTCTTATTCAGCAATTTTGAGTGTCTTACAACTTCTGTTTTCATTTTATCTTTCAAAAAATCCATAAAATCGGTTTCTGTCATTTCATTTTCGAATTCACCAACCATTCCCATCCCGATATTTTGATTTTTATTTTCTATCGAATAAATCTGATAAGCAATTTCCTCATAAGGATGAACAGCTCTCATCGCTTTCATAATCCCGGATTCAAGGTGTTTACTGAAAATTACCGAAACTCTCACTTCATTTTCTTTGTGCAATTCTCCCAGTTCACCGACATATGGATTCGCACCATCTTTGGCTCTGAAATAACCACTTCCGGTTGAATTGAAACTACATGAATCGTAATTCCCAATATTGCCTGCACCGGCTTTTGCAAGTGCTGTTCTCAGCTCATCTGCATTTGCTTCGGGTACATAAACCACAAGCTCTTTCAAAGTTTCGGATTGAGGAATCAGGATTTTAGTGTTTTTTAAATTTAATGCTTCCGAAATTCCGTAATTTACACCTTCAATATAGTTATCAAATGCGGTATGAGTTGCATAAATACTGATGTCATGACGAATTGCTTTCATCACCGCTCTTTCCACATAAGTTTTTCCGGTTAGTTTTTTCAGACCTTTAAAAATAATCGGATGAAAACTGACAATCAGATTAGCACCTTTCTCAATTGCTTCTTCCACCACTTCCTCCACTGCATCATGGCAAACAAGGATTTTGCTGACTTCAGTTTCACTATTTCCAACCAGTAAACCTACATTGTCAAAGTCCTCTGCATAAACCGGAGGTACAATCTTTTCGAGTTCGTTGATTACTTCTTGAATTTTCATTAAGCCTTTCCTTTTTTAAAGAATGCAAGATAATAAATTATACAAACACTAATGTTAATTAGTTCAGTAGTGTTTGATATAATGCCGATAGATAATTCATTAATCCAATTTCAACCGGACTATATTGAATTACTTATCGGTATTAAGACTTCATTGAAAAAAATAAAATCCGGTGATTTGTAAGAATACAAAAAAATCATTACTGTTTGATTGATTCAGAACAGTAATGATTTTATAAATATCTTTTGAAAAGTTTGTTTTAATCCAGAATTTCCATGTCGAAATACAGGTTTGCGTTTGGTGGAATCACACCACCTGCACCCTGTGCTCCATAACCCAGTTCGGGTGGAATGATCAAAAATACTTTAGACCCTTTTTTGAACATTGTCAAAGCTTCCATCCATCCCTGAATCAATTGAGTTTCGCCAACAACAGCGGTCAATGGCTGATTTCTGTCGTAAGAAGAATCGAGCTTTTCACCGTCATTCAGTCTCAGTGTATAGTGAACATCAAGCGAATCACCTGATTTTGGTAAATCTCCGGTTCCTTCTTTTTCAATTACATACATCAAACCAGAGTCGGTCTTTTGAGCTTTTGCAGTCAGTTCTTTTTGTCTTGTAATTTCTTTTTCTCTTTCAGCCTGAGCTTGTTTTTCTATTTCAGCTATTTTGTCTTTGTGCGCTTGTTCAGCAGCTTCAAAAGCTTTTCCGCCATTATAGTTTTTGTATTTATCTCCTTTCTTGATGATTTCTATACGATTGATTACAACATCTTCAACCGGACGATCCTGTGGCCCTTTTTTGACATTAGCAATTGAATCAATCACATCAAGACCTTCGATTACCTGACCGAAAACTGTATGCTTTCCATTCAGCCACGGTGTTGGAACTTCTGTAATGAAAAACTGGCTTCCGTTGGTGTTAGGTCCTGCATTTGCCATTGACAAGATTCCCTTCTGATCGTGTTTTCTGTCCGAAAAGAATTCATCTGCAAAATTATAACCCGGTCCACCGGTGCCTTTTCCATCCGGATCTCCTCCTTGGATCATAAAATCTTTGATTACTCTGTGAAAAATAATTCCGTCATAATAAGGAGTTCCCAAAGGTTTTGCTTTGTTTTCTTTGGTTCCTTCTGCCAGACCAACAAAATTGGCAACAGTCAACGGCGCTTCTTCCTCAAAAAGTTCGATTGTCATAACGCCCATGTTGGTTTCCATCTGGGCGTAGAGTCCGTCTTTCAAATTAGTGTATTCTTCTTTACTCATTGAATTTGGTATTTTGACAGCAGTTGAGCAACTCGTCACCAGAATTGCAGCTGTCATGATTGTTATTAATTTTTTCATCTTTCTCTTTTCTTTATATCAAGTATTTTAATTTTGAAAATCAAAGGCTTGTTTCCACCTACTTTATTTTGATCACCATAACCGCCATAGGCCAGAAATGACGGCATAAGCGAAATGGCTGAGTCTTCTTTTTCAATCAATTGTAAACTCGTATGAAGACCTCTTGGTAAATTTTCTTTTCCCAACACTGATTCTCTGATTCCAATTTCTGTTTCGGGATAAATGACGCTTCCGTCAAAATCTGATACTTCATAAGTATATTTAACAAAATCACCGGATTTTGCCATAGTCAGACTCGTTTCTGCTGTATTTGAAATCCAGAAACCATAAGGTGTTCTTTTGAATTCCTGCTGGCTTTTTTCTATATAATTTTCTATGATTTCAACTTCATGAGAAAGAATCTCTTTGTTGAGTTGCTGAGAAAATTCCATGAATTTATCACGGTCATCTTCATAAGACACAGGATATTGGATTATTTTACTCTTGCACGAGGATAAACCAATCAATAAAGATAAAATCAGAAATATTCTCAAAATTATTATTTGTTTTTTAGTTCTGCAAAGAAAATGATTTCAGTTGAGCTTAGCCAATTTTAGGGTAACAACTTAACTCAGGCTTTCTGAAAAAATTTTCGAATTCAGCAATACTGGTTTATATTCTTCGAGCAACTCTTCAAATTTATCCAAAGTCTCTTTCAATTTCATATCAGACCTGCCGCCTGCCGCATTGATATGCCCACCTCCGTTAAAATGCTTTCTGGCAAATTCATTGACATCAAAATCACCTTTTGAACGGAAAGATATTTTATAAAAATCCTTTTGCATATCTTCAATAAAAATCACTGAGAAAACAAAATTCTCTATTCCGAGTCCATAATTCACAAAGCCTTCCGTATCTCCTTTTTGTGTATTATATTTTAACTGTTCTTGTCTTGTCAGGTACATATACGCAGTTCTGTATTCCGGCAAGATTCTTACTGAACTGAGCACTTTGCCCAACAATCTGATTCTGTCTGCAGACTGTGTATTGAATATCCTGTCATATACCAAATCAGCTTCAACACCTTTGTCCATCAAGTCCGCAACGATTCTGTGTGTTTCAGAAGTTGTATTCCTGAATCTGAAATTTCCGGTATCAGTCAAAATCCCCACATAGATACATTCGCCAATTTTACGGTCGATTAGTGCGGTATCTCCCATCGATTCTATAAATTTATAAATCATCTGGCAGGTAGCCGGTGACTGAGTATCTGAATACATAAAATCAAATTGCTGTGGTTGTTGATGGTGGTCAATCATCACTTTATGCGCTTTTGATTTTTCAACCCAGCTTCCTACTTCATCAATTCTGGAAGTTGTGTTGAAATCCAAAATAAAAATCAAATCGGCTTTCTCAATTGTTGCTCTGGAAAGTCCGGGGCTATATTCAGCTATCTGAATATTCTTTGCTCCGTCCATCCATTTCAGAAATTTCGGAAACTCATTCGGCACAATAATTTCACAACTGTGACCAAGTGCAGTCAGATAGTGTCTCATTGCCAATGTTGATCCTATCGCGTCTCCGTCAGGATTACGATGCGACAATATTGCAATTTTCATGGGATTTGCGAGCATTTCTTTCAGCTCTTCAAAACGAGTCATTTGCATAGTTTGCTAAGATAATTTTTTCTGTTGAATCTTACAATATACGATGTGTTTTTACTAAAAAAACAATTTATTTATAAATCTCTTCTTTTCAACAGCCAGTAACTTAAATAGCTGAATCCTATAAAATATATAACAGCTGCAATTATATAGCTAATATCAATTGAGCCTAAATTAAATATTGTTCCACCCATCACAAATCCTTCAATTTTTATTCCCGGAAAATCAACGAGTTTTGAAGAAACATTCAGTGGTAAATAATTTGTCAAATAAAAATCATAAGGAGTGACATCCTCTATTGACTTACCCATCAGCATTTTAATTCCAAATTCAAGAAGTGTAAGACCTCCTTCTGCCATCCACAAAACAATTAATCCCAAAAATGCAAAAGCTGATCTTTTCAACAAAATCGCAAGAAAAAGGCAAATCGAAAAGAAGAGCATCATTTTCAAAAAATAAGCTCCTAAAAATTCGATTCCTTCAAAAATATGAGCTGTATTAGTTGAAAACAACAATCCAAGGCTAACCGTAATTCCAAAAACAAACAATGTTGACAGCAGAGCAAAAATAAGATTGGTCAGCATTTTTGAAGTCAGAAATTCTTTTTTGGTTAATCCGTCTATCAGATTTTGTTTCAGCGTGCTGTTTGAGAATTCTGCAGTAACATTTGTAATAATAATTACACCCAGGAATATTTTAACAATGGCAAAAATATAACCAATATTCTGCCAAATTACCGGGAAATTGAACATTCCCATTTTAACGATATTGAGCTTTACGCCACCAATTTCAGGTTTGATATTTGCGAGAATCAATGCAACAAGTATCAAAATCAGAAAATAAATAATTGTAAAAACCCGTGCAGCCTTATAATAAAAGATTTTATTCCATTCTATTTTTAAGAGTTTCATCATTTTAATTGTTTTTTTGAGTAATTTTAAGGAATTGATTTTCAAGGCTTTCTTTTCTTTTCACCAGTTGAGTCAGCACAACACCTTTGTTAAACAACAATCTGTTGAGTTCATCTGCTTTCAAATCTTCTTTGAGAATTGCTTTTAAAAATTTCCCGTTATCAGTTATTTTTTCAAATGCATTTAATTCCAGCAACACATCTTTCAACTTTTCGTTATCAACGGATTGGAGCTCAAAAAACCCGAAGCCTGCCGTCATTTCGTCAACGGCACCTGAATAAAGCGTCTTCCCTTTTTCGAGAATTACAACATGCGAACAAACTTTTTCAACTTCATCCAGGAGATGACTTGCCAAGATGATCGTTGTTCCTTTTGCGGCAATTTGTTGTATGATTTCTCTAATTTGTATAATTCCCTGTGGATCGAGTCCGTTGGTAGGTTCATCCAGAATCAAGACTTCAGGATCGTTGAGCAAGGCAGCAGCAATCGCCAGTCTTTGTTTCATACCAAGCGAATAGGCGCTGAATTTATCCTTCTTCCGGTCGAGTAAACCTACAATTTCCAGCTTTTTATCAATCTCCGAATTATTTACACCTTTAATTTGAGCAACAATTCTCAAATTTTGAGTTGCGGTTAAATAAGGGTAAAAATTAGGATGCTCTATAATCGCACCTATTTTTTTTAGCGAATCAGCACTTGCTTCTTTTCCAAACCACTTCCAATTTCCGTCTGTAGGATTAATTACATTAAGAATCATCCCCAAAGTGGTTGACTTACCGCTGCCATTGGGTCCGAGCAATCCGTAAACATTTCCTTTTTGCACAGAAAAACTCAAATTGTTGACAGCAGTCAGTTTTCCAAATTTCTTAGTGAGATTATTTATTTCAAGTACATTTTCCATTGACGAAATTTTGATTTTGCATTATTCTGATAGATTAGTTGTTCAAAAACAAAGAAAGTAACAATTTAGGATAAAAAAAGGCTGTCCGATAAACGAACAGCCCTTTAAAACCATTAAAATGTTTTATTAATTTCCCATTTTATCGAGATAATCTTCAGGTGTTTTTGCAAATTTTTCTTTGCATTTTGAGCTGCAAAAACCAAAAACATGTTCGTTATAATGAATTGTATCAAAAACCGTCCCTTCACCGCCAACTTCCATGTTACAAATCGGGTCGATGGTATTATCAACCTTTACATCCAGCGCTTCTGTCATATCCATTTCGTGATGACCATGCTCAGAATTTCCGCCGCATGAAAAAAGAAAAGCAACAAGAACTGCCGGTATAATAATTTTTATTAGTTTCATTTGATTTAATTTTAGAATTCGAAATCTTTTGCAAATTTAAGCATTCATTTGCAAACAGTATCAATGAGATGTATCATTGAGCGAATAAAACACGAGAATATCCTCATACACAGAATTAATTTCTAATTTTGTGTCTCACAAAAGCAAAAAACAGTGACAATCAATACAGAAGAAATCAAATCTAAATGGAAGAAACTCAAATCTTATCAACCTGAATTAAGCAGTTTCAATATAGCTGAAAAATTAAAAATCAGTCAGCTTGAATTATTCCTTTCTGCTTTGGATGAAGGCTTCAGTATAATCAGAAATGATTTTAATGAGATATTTGATGAAATCAAAAATAATGAAAATCTAAAAATTTCGGTCAGAAACAAGAGTTGTGTAGTAGAATCAAAATCCGGTTTCATGATTAAAAATCAGTCCGAAAATGATTTTACTGAAATTCAAAACCATGATATCAGCTTACTGATTCAGACTTCTAAAATCAAAGCTCGTATTGCCGTTAAAAGTTCGGAAGACACTTCTATCAGATTTTTTGATAAATACGGAGATTGTGTATTGCGGTTTATTCTGAATTCAACTGATGACATATCTGATGAATTCTTTGATAAATTTAAAACCAACACCTTTGAAATTGATTTTGAAATAGAAAAATATTGCGTCCAATCCGGTCAAATATTGACTGAATTTAATTTAGAGAACTTTCATAATGACTGGAAAAACCTTGAAAACCCTGCTGACTTTAAAAAATTGCTGAGTAAATATGGACTCAGCAGATGGCAGGCTGTTCATCATGCTCCGGATGTTTTTTTTGCACAGAAGATTCTGAACAGAAAAATCGTGAATTTGATTGAAGAAGTCAATGAAACTCAATTAGTTGTTTCAATTCTGTCAGCGAATAATTGTTGTTCAATTAATTACACCGGAAAAATCGAAAAAGTCTCTTTTCACGAATCCTGGTTTAATGCTTTTGGAAGTAATTCCGGTTTCCATCTCAACACTTCAAAAATTATTGAAAGTAGAATTATCAGAAAACCAAGCAACGCCGGAATTATCAGTTCAGCAGAATGTTATGACAGAAATTATGAACTGATTTTTGAAATCTTCAATCACAGAGATGATGATACTCCGGAACTTAATGAATGGAGAGCTTTGCTGAATCAATTTGAAACTTCTGACTGATTTAATATGTTTCAATGAATTTAAGACCGATAGTAAATACCGAAGATATTGATTTATTAATTTCAAAAGATTCTCAGATTGATTCTATCTTCAAAAAATATGGTTCACCGCCATCCTGGCAAAGAGTCGCAGGTTTTGAATCACTTTCTAAAATAATTCTTGGTCAGCAGGTAAGTCTGGAATCTGCAGAGGCTCATTTCAAAAAACTGAAAAATCACATCGGGAAATTCACACCTGAAAACATACTAAAACTAAGTGATAATGAGTTGAGAAATAATTTTATCAGCCGTCAGAAATCCATTTATCTGAGAGAATTATCAAAATCCGTTTTGTCAAAAGAAATCGATTTTGAAGCTTTGAAAGAAATGAATGAAATTGAAATCAAAGAAAAACTCACCTCAATAAAGGGAATCGGAAACTGGACAGCTGAAATTTTCATGCTTTTTTGTCTTCAGTCAAAAGACATTTTTCCGATTGGTGACATAGCGGTAATCAATGCTGTAAAAGAGCTCTATAATGTCACCGAAAGAAATGAAATTATCAGAATTTCTGAGAGCTGGATACCGCATCGTTCACTTGCCACTTATTTTATGTGGCATTATTACCTGAATAAAAGAGGCAGAACTGCGAATTTTTGATTATCTTAGACAGCCAAACTCAAAACTAAACATGATGAAAACTTTCATAACATTTCTTGTGATTGCATTTCTTGGTATATGCAATGCTCAGCAAAAAATTCCTGAATCGGAGTTAGAAAAATATGTGGACAAAAAGATTGAATACTGCAATCGTGTACATGGAACTTTTGTCAGCAAAGGCAATAAAAAAGTAGTTTTACTCAATATGGGCGCCGACTATCCAAACCACGAGCTTGTAATTGCCATTTTTGAGGGTGACTGGAAAAAATTTGATTACAAACCTGCTGAATTTTTGAAAGGAAAAGATATTTGTATTACCGGGAAGTTGGTGATGTACAAAGGAAAACCTGAAATTATTGTAAACAATCCGAATCAGATTAGTGTCCAATAAATTCATTCATCGATTAGAAAAGAAGAATGATGTAATAAACCAATGCAGCAATCAGTGCAGAAACCGGTATGGTCAATATCCACGCCCAAAGCAGGTTGATGGTCACACCCCAGCGAACTGCTGAAACTCTTTTTGTGACACCAACACCCATAATTGCACCCGTGATTGTGTGGGTTGTTGAAACCGGAATTCCTAAAAATTCACAAAGGTATAAGGTCAGCGCACCGGCAGTATCTGCTGAAACTCCTTCCAATGGTGTAATTTTAGTGATTTTAGTTCCCATTGTTTTTACAATTTTCCATCCGCCGCTCATAGTTCCCAATGCTATTGTAATAAAACTGGAAAGTGGTACCCACCAGTATTCAATCACAAAATGATCGAAATGATTTCCGGCACTGAGCCATTCTGCGTCACCCCGTTTAACATGGTAGTAAATCACGGCCGCACCAATAATACCCATTACTTTTTGAGCATCATTTCCACCGTGTCCCAGGCTAAACATAGCAGAAGCAATCAACTGCATTCTTTTAAACCAGTATTCAGCTTTAGCATGAGTGGACCGCCTGAATGCATTCATAATCAATATTGTCACAAAATATGCTATGAACATTCCTATTACCGGGGCCAGAAATATAAACAGGAAAACCGGCATGACTTCCACATAATTAATGACAGATATATCGCCTTCTGAAAAAGAACCAGCATGTGCAACTGCAGCACCGATAAAGCCGCCAATCAGTGTATGTGATGATGACGAAGGAATGCCAAACCACCAGGTGATCAGGTTCCAGACAATAGCTGCTATAATTCCGGCAAGAATAACTTCGAGAGTAATAAAATTCGAGTTAACCGTTTTTGAAATCGTTTCACCGATATTAAAATGTCCTATCCAGTATTTTGAAATAAAATAGGCTGCAAAGTTAAACATTGCTGCCCATAAAACTGCCTGAAAAGGTGATAGCACACGGGTCGAAACGATATTTGTAATTGCATTGGCAGCATCATGAAATCCGTTGATATAATCAAAGATAAATGCCAGAACAATAATCGTGATTAAAAGAATTAATTGCGGATCCATTTTTTGGATTTTAGATTTAGGAGTGTTTAACCGCTATTGATTCAAGAACATCAGCTACCAGCTTACATTTATCTGAAGTATTTTCGAGTGCAGAGAAAATTTCTTTGTACTTGATAATCTCTTTTACATCTTCGTACTGGTCAAATATTTCATAAATCTCTTTATCATAAATGTTGTCAACTTTATTTTCGAGTTTATCAATTTTCTCACAACATTTGATAACTGTTTTCAGGTCCTTAAACCCTTCCATTGCCACAATTGCTTTTTGTATCAACAGTGCAGCTTCCACATTGGCTTCAGTGATTTTTCTGATTGGCTTTTTC
Source organism: uncultured Weeksellaceae bacterium (assembly GCA_964346785.1). Taxonomy (GTDB): domain Bacteria; phylum Bacteroidota; class Bacteroidia; order Flavobacteriales; family Weeksellaceae; genus Moheibacter. The sequence continues at coordinate 16,477 of CAYFWH010000022.1, forward strand.
ACCTTGTCCATTTGGTAGAGCCTCATCCTCTTGGCACTTGAATCAATATAATCAGACACATCTATCATTTTATTGATCATCGCATAAATGTCTTCACGATCAAAAGGTGTGAGGAAATTTTTACTTAGTTCAAAATTTATTTTTCGGTGAAGAGCTTCGGCTTTACTGTCGAGTTTTTCAAGTTTTTCGAAAAAAACATCTCTTTCGTCCTGTTTCACATTAACCGCCTCATGTAGTGTCTGTGACATATCAACCAGAATTTTTGACATCTGATGGAAGAGCGGAAAGAATTTTTTGTCTTTCGGGACAAGAAACTGTAGAATTTTATTAATAGACATCGTTTATCATTAAATTCAGTGCAAATATAGGCTACTAATTTGAACATTTAGCCTAAAGTTTTCTACAAACCTGAACTACACTATAAAAACTGTATTCAAATCGCTTAAAAACAACAAGATGCAAAGTTGATAAAGTGAATATACTGAGATATGTCTAAATTATTTATTGAATCAAAAAAATACCCTCAGAAATTCTGAAGGTATTTTTATTATTTTTTATTTCTTGGATTTTAATAATCCCAGTTATAACTTGTTTCGCCTCCGAACTCCCAGGTTAGTGCAAATCTCAAAGTATTTTCGAGTGCATTATTGGTTTTAGAAACCGGAATCAGGTATGAAAAATCAAGGCCAAAAGCATTGTATTTCAAGCCTGCACCAAGTGTCAGATGCTGACGATCACCTTTCATAGGACTTTCATGGAAATAACCACTTCTGATGAAAAGCACATCGTTGTATGAATACTCAAGTGAAGCACCCCATGTAAATTCTTTCAATTCTTCTTTGAATCCGCCCGGCGCATCACCAAACGAGCTGAACATTCCTTCAACGACTCCTTTGTTAGGAATAGATCGTGTTCCCGGAATTTCAATACCATCATCATCAGTTTCATAAGTTGGCGTAGGAACCAATAACTTATTGGTTTCAAGCGTAAGTGCTACCGTATTGTAGTCATCCAGAATAAAATCATACCCAACTCCCAATCTTAAATTGGTCGGCAAATAGGCTGCATTATCTTCTGAATTCGAATAATCCAATTTTGGCCCAATGTTACTCACATTGAAACCGGCTCTCAAACGACCTTCAAAATTATTCCAGTCATGTCTCGGCGTTTGATAGTAACCCGAAACATCTACTGCAAAAGTATTTGCCGGCTGTACAGTTCCGTCATCAATGTTGTTGAATAAATCTGAACGAACAAATCTACCGGTCACAGCCATACTGTAAGTATCTGAAAGTCTCAAACCATATGAAACATCAAATGAAAATTCGTTTGGTTTGGCTATACCTGTGTTAACAATCTGTGTACCTACTAATTCTGTAAGGTCAATTTCACCAATATTAAAGTAGTATAAACTGGCAGACAAAGTACTTCTCTCTTCCTGTCCAAGGAATGTGAAAAACGAAGCATTCAATAAAAACACATCATCTGTGATACTGCTCATATACGGCGTATAGGATAATGCAACACCTGAGTAATTTCTACTGAAGGCATATTTTGCCGGGTTCCAGTATTGAGAAAAAGCATCCGGTGAAGTTGCTGCTCCCATGTCTCCCAGCGCACCGGCTCTAGCATCGGGTGAAACTCTTAAAAACGGAGCTCCCGTTAATACGGGATTGGGCTCTTCCTGCGCTGTCGCAAAGACTGAGGCAATAATCAGCCCGGTTATCAAAATTTTTCTAATCATTTTTGGTTATTATTTTAATATCACTAACTTTTCAATAGCGGTTGCAGATCCCTTACATTCATCGGGATTTGCCCCCCTTGCTGTAAGGCGGTAAATATACACACCTTTTCCGATTTTATCACCAAAATCATCTAATCCATCCCATGGAATGGCAAATCTTCCGGTGCGGTAACCTTCTCTCCAAGGCTCTGCTGTTACAGGCTGGCGAATTGTTTTTACCAATTTTCCTGAGACTGTATAAATTTGGACCATTACTTCCAAAAGCGAATCACAATTGTGTTCAAACTGAAAATATGTACGGTCTGTAAAAGGATTAGGCCAGTTCAGTAATTTCTCGATATAAATGTGATCTGAACCTTCTTCCATTACTACAAAATCTAACGACTGAGTAGAAGAATTATTGTTGATATCCCAGGCTTTAAATAATATCTGATGGTTACCCAATTCAAGATTATTCAACCTATAGACTACCTGTCCTTTCTGGTAATCAAGCACTTCAGGATTTGTACACGGATTATTATCTCCTCCTTCGTAATATTCATTTAGTACAAAAGTTCCTTCTACATCCTGATCAAGCACAGCCGTAATATCGTGTCCAATCGCAATTCCGCTGGTATTGATTCCTGTTTCATCGGTCAAACATGCAAGCAAATACGGGTTTTTATTGGTGATACCACCATCCACAAAATTGAGGTTGTTCATATACAAACCAATCGCCGGTCCCACATCATCATTGAGGCCATCCGGATTCTGGTCACCTATTTTTACTTTTGCTGTTGTTACTCCATCAACAACATTATTGTGTGCATAAATGGTGATTTTCCCTTCTCCTACCTCATAATTAATGTCCTTGGGTATGTAGAATTGAAATTTAAATTTCCCGTATTGAACATTTGTTCCACCTTTAAATATAGGATTGTATTGTTCTTTGTAGTTCATCACACCCAAATCTGCTACTCTTTTATTATTGAGAGTAGCTTTGTTTTCGGGTTTATCATAAATACTCGCATTTGCTTTTCCATTAAATGAGTTGTCTCTCATCACACCATTTTCGTCGAGTACTTCGCCTTCAATTTCAACAAAATCCATCGCTCTCAAAACACCATCAAAGGTGTCTGCATCTTCGCCATTGATTTTTGTAATTCTTATTTTTCTCGGCGGTCTTGGCACACTCATCATCGGATCGCCAAGTAAATTCACATTGATATGGTTTGAACTTCCCGACGGATTTTGAGCTTTGGCAGTTGTAAGAGCTTCACCAAGAGTTTGAAAAGAATCTCCTTCCAACTTTAGAAGTTGTTCCATAATTTTTTCATTGAATTGCTCTCCATAACTGACATAAACCGGACGACTGGTTGTAACCATTGCTGCCGCACCGCCTTTTGGCGATTTATACATATAAACTCCTGCAGAAGGCAAATAGGAAGTTAAATCCCATATTGTAAACTCACAGGTGATTGTCATGACAATTGGTAGTCTTGAAAAAAGACCTGAGAAATTATTAAAATTATTGATTTCTTCGTATGTAATTATCCTTGTCTGTGACCAGCTTCGGGCGCCTCCATGACCAAAATATACAATCAGAGCAGTACCGAGATTAAATGCATTTCCGATTAACTGATTAACCTGAGGGTATCTTGGGCCGCCGGAAGTTTGCTGTAACACAAAGGAATCCAAATAACCTTTTCTGAGTGCTGCATACTTTATATTGTCTTCAATAAAAGCAGCAGAAGTGTTTTCTACTGTCTCATGAAATGGATTGATCTGTCCTTTATCGTCATCAATCACCAAAAGATATTTTGTTTTCCATTCACCAAAAGAAGTTCCCTGCGCCGGCAGTTTTTCATAAAATGCCAGTATTTTATCAACCATGATCTTAGCTTCCTCAAGATTATTTGCTGGTAACCGGCCGATTGATAAATCCATTTGAGCAGCTCCTGACAAAGTCCATTCTCCTGGAGAAGCGGGATTGGCAATTAAAATATCTGAATTATCAAGCATGGTAAAATAATCATCTGTCACAAAAGAGAAATCAACTGAAGTTGAATTATAACTAATGTATGACGGAACAAAATTCGTATTGTTGTCAATTCTGTCTTTGTAATCAAATGATGCACCACCCAAAAGTAGTAAATGTTTCAACGGACTTCCGGTGTCTCTCAAATGCTTAAAGAAATCCCGGATGGCAGAAATATCCTGTGCGCCGGATGAAAAATCATTGTAAATCTGATCGGTTGTTACAACTGCAACTTTGACACCATCATTCTGAATTCTGAAATTTGCAAGTCTTGTTGCTTCCGGCAGGAAATTGGGATGAGTCACAATTACATAATCGATATTATTTAATGAACGAATGTTCTGATTGGCCACTTTACCGGCATAATCTATTTCTGTATAGGCTGCTGACTCATTAAACACAATAAATTCATTGTCAAAAAATGTACTGGTTGAACTATATTTATACAAACCATTTGACTGAATCACATTTTGTGCTGTTGTAATGTCTGATATATTCCAGACTGTACCGCCGCCCTGAACAGAAAACCCATATGTATTACCATCATTCAAATCATCAAGTCTCCTGAATCTCATCTGTCCACCATTGAAATTCAATCCTGCACGGTAAACTAATTCAATAAAATCCAAAAACACAAAAGCTCCCGGATTTGAAGAATCATTAACTGATATATTAACATTAAAAACATTTCCAGTGACTCCGTTTACCTGAGTGCTGATAGACGAAGCTGCAAAATCTCCTGATGCAAGTGTCCCCCCCTGAATCGGATTACCATTCAGAGTTACAGAGAAAGAAACCCCCTGAGCTCCTTTACCGAGCATTCTGTATTTCGCATAAAAATCTCCGGCTACAGGTCCGCCTCCCTTCAGCGTAAACAACTGATTGTTGTTAGCAGTAAAAGATTCTCCCGCCCATTGTCTTCCTACAAGATTTATACTTAAAGAATCAATTTCATGAAAAACATATTCATCGTACTGATTAAAAGTCTGAACCGGTGTTCCGGTTACTTCTACATCCTCTACCCTTTTTCCGGTTGCTCCTCCAAAAGTTATAAAATAATATGCTTCTTCTGAATACTGATGATAGCGATGTCTGAGGTTTGAAAGAGTTGAAGTTTTCAAACGATTCCATTCATGCGGTCCCTGTCCGTAGAAGATGATATAATCACCACTGTCAAAGCTACCATCATCTTCACCCACGAATTTTATTGAATTTTCCTGAAGCCCGCCATATCTGAAATCCCACGGATTCTCATTCAGCATACGACCACCGTTTCCATAAATCTTCAAAGTTCTTGGATCAAAATTAGTAGGAATCTGGTTTTGCTCAAAAAAAGCTTTATCGAGTTTGAAAATTCCCGATTTTTTAATTTTAATTTTATACCACTCTCCCGATTTGAGTACACTTGTAGTCGCAGGGTCAAGAATTCCGCCATCAACATCATTTAACGGCGCCCCCAAAGTTTTAACAATCTGAAAAGAAGTAACTTTTTTGTATTGACCGTTGTCATTGATAAAAGGAAGCATTCCAATTGTCAAAGACATTCCTGCTTTACCCTCATCAACTTTTGCTGAATATTCGAGTTTTTTTGGAATTTCATTCAGATTCATTCCTCTCTTTTCAGCTTCAGTGAGATTGGTATATTGTATGTTTATCAGGCTTACATCTGCCATTGAGCCGGTTTGTTCAGAATATATAAAATAAGGTATTCCGTTAAAGACGCTATAACCCTCATTTGTGAAGAATGGAATATTTGCGTTATAACCGGCACCATTCGAATAATCTTTATTACCTTTCCAATCTATATTAATTGTTTGTGCATTAAGCACAACATTTAACAATAGCATTGATAGCAAAAAAACTTTTTTCATTTAGACTTAACGATTTTTTGGCAAAAATAGTCTAAACACAATAAAAAAACTTTGCTTGCGTTATAGAAAAGCAAATTAGT
>CAYFWH010000022.1:22244-24410 GCA_964346785.1 uncultured Weeksellaceae bacterium
GAATTTCAGCGATTCTTTTAGTAGCACTTTCGCTTGCTGTAATTAGTTGTACCGGACACCGAAACGGGAGGAAAAAAGGTGGTGGTACAAAAAAATTCACCAGCACAACCGGGTGGAAGCCTAATGATCAAAAAGGATGGTTTTTTGCCGGTAAGAAAAAACCGAAAATTAAAGCTTGGCCGGGAATGGTTTATATCGAAGGAGGCTCATTTACAATGGGTCTTGTTAAAGATGATGTAATGCATGACTGGAACAATACACCAAGGAGAATGCAGGTTCGTTCATTCTTTATTGGTGAAACAGAAATCACAAATTACCAGTACCGTGAGTATCTTACATGGCTGAGTGTGGTGTTTCGGCCAGGCGAAGGACAATACAAATACATTTATGACGGTTCACTTCCTGACCCGGAAGTATTCAACAACAAATTGTCACAAAATGATTTCGACAACGAAACCTATTTGTTTTCACCTGAATTCAGTTATTACCCGGTTGTCGGAGTAACCTGGCTGCAGGCAAGTAATTACTGCGACTGGCTGACAGACAGAGCCAATGAAAAAGCGTTGATGAACAAGGGTATTTTGAGCAAAGACTATTATGTAAACGAAGAATATAATTACGGTAGCAAGCACTTTGATCTGGAGTCATATCAGAACAGCGACAGCAATGTGAAAGAAGCAATTGACACTACCAGACTTGCTAAACAGAATATGATTAAAAATACCAATCAGAGAGTTCAAAAAGCAAACAAAGCAACTACAAGCGGTGAAGTTGCACCTTTCCGTTTGCCGACAGAAGCTGAATGGGAATATGCAGCACTCGCACTTCCGGCTGACAGAGAGTACAATGAATACAAAGGAAAATCAGTTGTACAAAACGAGCTGAGAGGAAAAAAAGGTAGAGACAGAGGTCAGTATATGGCAAACTTCAAAGTTGGTCGTGGTGACTACTCAGGTATCGGTGGATATGGAAATGACGGATCAGACATTACCGGTGATGTGAAAAAATACCAGTCAAATCAATTTGGTGTTTACGGAATGTATGGTAATGTCGCTGAATGGACAGCTGATGTTTATCGTCCGATCATAGATGATGAAGCAAGTGATTTTAACTACTTCAGAGGAAATGTTTATAAAACAAAAATCGATAATTCTGCCGGTGGTTTTGAGAAATTTGAAGATGATATTGAGTACGATACATTAAATAACGGAAGGCTTTCTTACAAAGCTCTGCCAGGTAAATACAAAAAAGAAATCGATCAGGACAATATCAACTATCGTGACGGTGACAGAATGTCCTGGCTAAATCCAAGATTTGATGACTTTGATAATGCAAGCGGTCCAATGCTGGATTCACTTGGTAACATTATCGAAGGTTCTGAGAATTTTGGAGGAACTGCAAGAGTTGAAAGCGACACCAAAGATATGTACAATGCTCCTGCAAGAAGATTCTATGTAGATGAAAAAGGAAGAGTAATTCTTGAAAAAGATGACAACCAAAGAACTTCTACAATTTCTGACGAAGTAAGAGTTGTAAAAGGTGGCTCTTGGAAAGATCCTATTTACTGGCTTGATCCGGGACAAAGAAGATTTCTTCACCAGGCTGAAGCTACCAGTTGGATAGGTTTCAGAGTTGCTCAGGATTACAGAGGAACCGGTGAATCAAAAAGAACAAAAACAGGCGCCCCAAGAGGAAAATAATTAAAAAGCCCTGTTATAAAAAATTAAGCTCAATCGTCTACAGATTGAGCTTTTTTTATAACTTTATCCCAATGAAAATTCAGGAATTATATAACTTGTTTTTAAAGACCGGAAGTGTATCAACAGATACCAGGAACATCAAACAGGGTTCAATTTTTTTTGCATTGAAAGGTGACAATTTCAATGGAAATAAATTTGTGGAAGAAGCCATAAAACTCGGTGCGTATTGTGACCTTACAGATGAAAAAGAGTTTGAAAATCCCGGTTTAATGATTTATTATACCGAAGATTGCCTGAAAACACTTCAAGATCTCGCCAATTACCACAGAAAAAAATTAAATACTCCGGTCATTTCACTAACCGGAAGCAATGGCAAAACAACAACCAAAGAATTAATTGCAAAAGTACTCAGCCAAAAATATAATCTGATTGCAACCCACGGCAACCTGAACAACCACATCGGTGT
>CAYFWH010000023.1:0-468 GCA_964346785.1 uncultured Weeksellaceae bacterium
TTGGGATTGAGAATATGTTTAGCAGAAGTTACTTATAATTTTAAAGTTTCTTTGAGAAGTTTAATATCAATATTTTCAAATTCTGATTTATCATAGATTGAAACGAAGATAACATTGATATCAACCTCAGCAACGAGAATTTCGTACGTAATGATTCTCGCACCACCACTTTTACCTTTTCCTTTTGATTTTATGGCAAGTCTTATTTTTTTGAAACCATCGCCCAAATCAGCAGCAAGAGTTAATTCTTTTTCGATATTATCAAGAAGATCTTGCAAATCCTCTTTTAGAGAAGAATACTTTTTAAATTTCTTTAATTCTCTCTTAAAATTATCATGATATTCTACATTATAGTTCATCTATCAATGATTGCATGGATTTGTTCGAATTCTTTTTCAAAGCTTGTTCTTTTACAGAAGGAACAATTTTTTTCAAGTTCTCTAAATACGCTTTTTCATCTTCAGATAA
>CAYFWH010000023.1:478-23179 GCA_964346785.1 uncultured Weeksellaceae bacterium
TGCTTGTTGATACATTGCTTCACTCATAGCATGAGCTGCTTGCTCTAACGCTGAGATTTTTTCTTCTAGAACATCATATTGTTCATTATCTAAAGCTTCTTGTAGTTCATCACGTAGTTTTGTAACTTCTGCTTTTTCATCTTCAGATAACTGTGATGAGTTGATTTTCTGTATTTTAAAAATCCCAAGTGAAATCAGAAAGTCTAAAGTTTTTTTAGCTATCGGATTTTTCGCATCGTAGGTAAGAATCACTTGTTCCATATCGAAATACTATATTGTAACAAAAATACGAAAGATTTGATAAATGTCAATCCACCATCGACAACTGAATTCTTTTTCTTTCCAAATCTATATCCACTACGGTAACTTCCACAATCTGATTGAGATGGACAACCGTATTGACATCCGATATAAATTCATTGGCGAGTTTTGAAATATGAACCAAACCGCTTTCCTTGATACCGATATTGACAAAACAACCGAAATTGGTGATGTTATTGACCACACCCTGCAATTTCATTCCGGTTTTTAAATCTTCGATTTTTCGAATATTCTTGTCAAACTGTACCATCACTGCTTTTTGTCGCGGATCCAATCCGGGTTTTTCCAATTCCTTCAAAATATCCTGAATCGTGGGTAAACCCGTTTTTTCATTGACGAAATTCTCAGGTTTTATTTTTGAAATCAACTCCGAATTTCCAATCAATTCATCGGTTTTCACGCCCAAATCTTTGGCCATTTTATTGACGATGTAATAAGATTCGGGATGAACGGCAGAATTGTCCAAAGGATTTTCGGGATTTGAAATCCGCAGAAAGGCAGAAGCCTGTTGAAAAGCTTTTTCACCCAATCTCGGCACTTTTTTCAAATCTTCTCTCGAATTGAAAGCCAAATTTTCAGAGCGATAATTAACGATATTTTCTGCCAGTTTCTCACCGATTCCCGAAACATAATTCAATAAATGTTTACTCGCCGTATTCAGATTCACACCGACTTTATTCACACAAAACGACACCGTTTCATCCAATTCTTCTTTTAATAATTTTTGATCCACATCATGCTGATATTGACCGACTCCAATGGATTTCGGTTCTATTTTCACCAACTCCGCCAACGGATCTGCCAACCGTCTTCCGATGGAAACCGCACCCCGAACGGTTACATCGTAATTCGGAAATTCTTCTCTTGCAATTTTGGAGGCCGAATAAACCGAAGCGCCGGCTTCATTCACCACAAAAACCTTTAAATTTCGATCAAACGGAATTTGTTGAATCCAGTTTTCTGTTTCTCTCGACGCCGTTCCGTTCCCGATTGAAATCGCTTCTATCTGATAAGCATTGATCAGCGAACGGATTTTATTTCCGGCTTCTTTTCTTTGATTTTGAGGCGGATGCGGATATATCGTTTCGTTGTGCAGTAAATCTCCTTTTTCGTCCAAACAAACGATTTTACAACCCGAACGAAATCCGGGGTCGATGGCGAGAATTCGTTTTTCACCCAACGGTGCCGCCAATAAAAGTTGTTCCAAATTCTTTGAAAAAACCTGAATCGAAGTTTTATCGGCCTGCAATTTTGCTTCGTTCAATCTTTCTGTGGCGAGCGAAGGTTCTAACAATCTCGACCAGGCATCTTTGACTGCGCTTTCTATAATTTCCACAATTTCAGATTGATGGGTTTTGAGGATAGTATTTTCAATAAAATCCAAAGTTTCATTTTTGTCAATTTCAATTTTAACTTTCAAAAAACCTTCCTTTTCACCTCTCAAAACGGCCAAAATCCGGTGAGAAGCCGCTCTTTTCAACGGTTCTGAAAAGTCAAAATACTGTGCAAATTTCTGAGCTTCTTCTTCCTCTTTTTTGGTTTTAATCACTTTTGAACTCAAAACGGCCTGATGTTGAAATCTCCTTCTCAGCTGATCCCTAATCCATTCATTTTCATTGATCCACTCCGCCATAATGAATTTTGCACCTTCAATTGCTTCCTCAATGGTTTCTACATTTTCGTTCAAATAACGACCGGCCAATCCATCCAAATCCAAAATCGTATTTTGTTTCATAATGATTTTGGCAAGTGGCTCTAATCCATTTTCACGGGCTGTATCTGCTTTGGTTTTTCTTCGTTTTTTATAGGGTAAATAATAATCTTCAAGAAGATTTTCATCGTAGCAATTCAGGATTTTATTTTCTAATTCCTTGGTCAGAACGCCTTGTTCTTCAATTGCTTTCAAAATCGTTTCCTTTCGTTTTTCAATTTCTTCAAAATGATTTTTAAATTTAGAAATCATCGAAATTTGAACTTCATCCAAACCGCCGGTCATTTCTTTTCGGTATCTCGAAATAAACGGAATCGTGCAATCTTCGTTCAGTAACCGGACTGTATTTTCGATTGATTGGGTAGAAATTGAAGTTTGAGAGTGAATAAATTCTATAAGCGTCATTGTAAAATTATAAAAGCCCAAAAGTAAACTTAATTCAAATGAAAAGAAAAATGATAGAGTTGAAAATTGGTTTTAATCTTTCATTAATTTCGATAAATTTTTTGAACGATATTTGTAGTCAGATTCATTTTTTTCGAAGATTTTAGTGGAAATAAGTCGGAAAAAATAAAGATGAAATTAGTATTTAAAAATAATGAAACAATAAAAGCTAATAAATGAAAACAGCTGTTCTCTTTGCGATTTCTCTGTTCATTATGTTTTCTTGTAATTCCAATCAAAAAAATGAGAAATGGGAGATTGAGATAAGTAATGAAACAGAGTTTAATTTGACTTTAAATGATTTCTTAGAAAAGACCATTGTTAAAGATTCTGGAAATTCAATTTTGGTTCAATTTTATTCAGATAATCAAAATGACACCATTTTAAAAATTTTAAACAGTCCGGTTTTAAATTGTGAGAATTATTCAGGATATTCTACATTTAACGATAGAACTATTTTAGTTTTTTGTCCGGAATCATTGGTAGGTCGGTTAAATGATTTTATAAAATTTGAAAGAGAAGATAATATTCGGTGTTTAAAAAAAATAGATACTTCAGGTTTATATGTTTCAGATGAAATTTCTTTTAAATTGAGAAGTGGAAAATTGGTACGGTAGTATATTGAGTCAAAAAATATCAGATTCATCTTTGTCAAAGTTGCTCTGTATAAAAGTTGCAGATTAAATTTTATTTTTGGTCTTCTTAATCAGAACTTTGACAAAGTTTTATGAAAAGTTAAATATAAAACAAATGGAACAAATCAATGAATTTTTTGAACGATATTTGTAATCATTTACAATAATAATCATCTGTTTTCATCAGATATAAAATTTGGTATTAATTGTTAAATGGTAAAACTAAAAGTAATTGTAAAAATCAAAAAAAAAGTTAAACTCAATATGCAAAAACCTATAAAAACCATATTTTTCATTTTACTTTTCTTTGCCGCTAATTCATTATATTCTCAAAGTTTTGAAGTTGTTAAAATTGATTCAACAAAAAGACATTATATAATTTCAATTAAGGGAAATGATGGATTTTTTGGTAAAATTATTACAAACAGAAGTCGAAAAAACCGAAAATATAAAAGCAATCCCAAAATAGTAGAAGGAAAATCGTATCAATTAGAAATTGATGTGTATTACTTTTTTAAATTTTTAAACAAAAATTCTTACAAAACAGAAACAGGAGGAAAGGGTAAATTTAAAATAGAGGGATTTGAAATATGGAATGTGAATGATAACTTTACTATTTATGAAACAAAAGATATAAAAGGTCTGTATTATACAAAAGAGAATGAATCAAGAATCATTAAACAAAATAAACCTTAAACCAAATGTCTTTGTGTAGCTGATATGATTTTTCTTCAGACCAAAAAGCCGTCCGGTAAAATACATTTTTCTGTTGTATCTTTGCACGCTCAAAAATTAGTTAAAAATGCAATTATCAGAACAGGAAATCATTCGTCGCGAGAAATTAGCGGAGTTGGAAAAAATGGGCATCGAGGCCTATCCTGCCGCCGAATTTACAGTCACTTCAACTGCCGAAGAAATCAAGAAGAATTTTGAAGACGGGAAACAGGTGAAGCTCGCCGGGCGTATGATGTCTGTTCGCGTGATGGGGAAAGCCTCATTTGCCGAATTGCAGGACAGTACCGGAAGAATCCAGATTTATATCGCAAGAGATTCAATTTCAACCGATGAAGAAAAAACCGAATACAATGTTTTGTTTAGAAAACTGATGGATTTTGGTGATTTCATCGGGATTGAAGGATATCAGTTCAAAACCAAAGTCGGTGAAATTTCGGTTCATGTCACCAAACTGACTTTACTCGCCAAAACGCTTCGTCCGCTTCCGGTAGTGAAAACCGATGAAGACGGGCAGATTCACGACGCTTTTACAGATCCTGAATTGCGTTACAGAATGCGGTATGTCGATTTGGTAGTCAATCCGGGTGTCAAAGAAACTTTTCTGAAAAGAACCAAATTGTTCAAAGCCATGCGTGGTTTCTTTGACAGTCATGGTTATATCGAAGTTGAAACTCCGATTTTACAGCCTATTCCGGGCGGTGCGGCGGCAAGACCGTTCATCACCCATCACAATACGCTCGATATGGAACTTTACCTGAGAATCGCTAACGAATTGTATCTCAAAAGACTGATTGTCGGTGGATTTGACGGAGTGTATGAATTTGCCAAAAACTTCAGAAACGAAGGGATGGACAGAACCCATAATCCTGAGTTTACGGTGATGGAAATCTATGTCGCTTACAAAGATTATCACTGGATGATGGAGTTCGTAGAGCAGTGTTTGGAACATTGTGCCATAGCTGTAAACGGTACGACAAAAAATAAATTCGGAGAGCACGAAATCGACTGGAAAGCACCTTATCCGAGAGTGACGATGAGGGATTCTATTATCGAGTTTACAGGATTTGACATCAAAGGAAAGTCTGAAGAAGAAATCCGTCAGGCAGCTATCGATATGGGGATTGAAGTCGATGAAACGATGGGGAAAGGAAAATTAATCGATGAGATTTTTGGCGAAAAATGCGAAGGAAATTATATCCAGCCGACTTATATCATCGACTATCCGGTAGAAATGTCGCCTTTGACCAAAATGCACCGTTCAGAAGAAGGGGTTACCGAAAGATTTGAACTGATGGTTTGCGGAAAAGAAATTGCAAATGCTTATTCGGAATTAAATGACCCGATTGACCAGAGAAAAAGATTTGAAGACCAATTGAAATTATCCGAAAAAGGAGATGACGAAGCGATGTTTATCGACCAGGATTTCTTAAGAGCTTTGGAATTCGGAATGCCGCCTACATCCGGTTTGGGAATCGGAATGGACAGATTAGCGATGTTTTTGACCAATCAGCAATCCATTCAGGAAGTATTGTTCTTCCCGCAAATGAAACCTGAGAAAAAACAAGTTGAAGTTTCTGAAAATGCAAAACAAATTTTGGAGATTTTGACGAAAGCTGAAAAAATGGATTTGAACGAACTGAAAAATCAATCCGGTTTGTCGGGTAAAAAATGGGACAAAGCGATTAAGGAGTTAACTGCTAATAAATTGGCAAAAGTAGAGAAAGTGGAGGATGGGCTTTTTGTTGAGATTGTGAGTTAATTCACCAATGGACAAATTACACAAAACTATTTGGCGTCTTGAGTTTTTATTGGCGATTATTTTGTTTTTAATTGCTATTGCCGGGATTTTGGATGCCGGAATTCCAAAGAGAATCATTTTAAATGTAAATATTGAGGTCATTGGTGTTTCCTTAATTGTTTCCTATTTAGTTTTTTTTATAGGTTCATTGATTCGGAAAAATATATTTTGGTACAGATTCAAAAAACAAAATAACTTAATTTCAATACCGAATTGGCTGTTTTTCATTATTCCGTTGACTACGATTTTTCTGCCAAAAATCTTTTTGTTTGCAGAAATCAGTCAAAACAGAAAAGAAAAATTAACGATTTATTTAATTTCTCTGGGGTTATTTTTGTTGGGAATTTTCCTTTTGTTAGCACCAAGTCAAGATTGGGTTATTACGGATACATTGATAGATAAATTTGAATTGATTTTCGGAAATTGGATAGCTTTTCCAATTTTCATTTTCGCTATTCTAATCATTTCTCATTGTCTGTACGGCTATTTATTAAAAACTGTCAAGATTGATAATTCCAACATCCTAAATGAAATTGAAACCATAGGGGGAAATCCGGATTCAAAAGAAATTATTCAATAAAACATATCTTTGTGTAATGCAAAAACTCAAAATCAAATGTCCCGTAAACTTCTCGCTCGTTTTCAATTTTTAGCAGAATCCGATAAATATCTGGAATTATTGGAGCAAAATGAAATTCCATATTATCTCTCAGGATTGGGAGTTGAGCAGGAAGGACAGACCAACTACAGTGAATATCTTGAAGTTTGGGTAGATGAAGAGAATTTTGACAAATCTGTTCAGACAATCAAGCAAGATGATTTTTTTACAGCTTGTCCAAAATGTGGTTCAAAAGATTTATCAGAAGCAGTGATGAAAAATTTGAAATCGAATTTAAATCCTTTGTTTAGAATTTTTTTCCTATCCGGTAAAAGAGGGAAATCAACTATACACTATAAGTGCAATCATTGGGGGAATATATTTCAATAACCAATATGTTTTTCAATCTTTTCTCATCTATAATTTATATCTAACCTGAAACCAAAAACCTACCTTTGTCTCATGCAAAAGCTCAAAATCAAAAATATGGTTTGTCCGCGTTGTGTGATGGCGGTCGAAAATCTTTTGAAAGAATCGGATATTGATTTTATAGAAGTTCGGTTAGGTGAGGTTTTGCTTAAAAATAATTTAACGGCCAATCAAGAATCAGTTCTGAAAACAAAACTTGAAAAACTGGGTTTTGAACTTTTGGACGATAAAAATTCAGCTTTGATTAATCAGGTCAAAACTTTGATTATTGAATTGATTCAAAATGAAAAAGAAACCAATTTGAATCTGTCAGAATTTCTGTCCAAAAAGCTGAACAAGGATTATTCTCAGCTTAGCAAATTATTTTCTTCGACATTGGGCATCACAATCGAGCAATTTACGATTCTTCAAAAAGTTGAAAAAATCAAAGAATTATTGATTTATGATGAAATCAGTTTGAAGGAAATCGCATACAAACTCGGTTACAGCAGCCCGGCACATTTGTCGGCTCAGTTCAAGAAAATCACCGGCCTTTCGCCAAGTAAATTCAAAACACTGACCGAAAATAACCGAAGACCAATAGATGGAATTTAATAAAAATAGCAATTGAAAATTTCTGAATTAAAAGAATATAAAACCGTTAATCGGCCGACTGCTCAATTTGACGATTACGGGAACAGAATTTATCAAGAAATTGAATTCGAAATGCAGTATTCTGTTTATTCAGAAAATGATTATTTATTAAGAGCGATTGCAAAGACAATCGATTTAAGTTTTTGGTTGCTGATTTTTCATTTTTTAATTTCAATATCAATTTTTCATTCTCTGTTATATGCTTTGACTGCGGTTATCCTGATAAATTCAGTTACAGAAAGTTTGACAGGATATTCTATGGGAAAAGCTATTATAAGAATGAAAGTTGTTGATGATTCTGCAAATAATCCGGGAATTTTCAGATCATTTTTAAGGAATTTACTAAGCCCTTTTAATCTTATTGTGAGCCTTTTTCGTAGATATTTGCATTTCTTGGAATTTAACAGACCGGAAAATATTTATCCTGTTAATATTCTGACAATGAATATGGATTTTAACAACATCATCTCAAAAACCTATGTGTTGAGAAATCGTAAATTAATTGAAATCAAACAGAAATTGAACGCACAATAAAGGTCTGTGATTTTTTCAAATTTCAAAAAAAGTTTTTTTAATCGATTGGGTTTTTGTCATATATTTGTTTGTACAAAAAGATTTTGATATTTATTAAACTGCCGGATATTTAATGTATAAAAAGCGACTCAAACCCTATTTTCTGATGGGTATCCTCTATCTGATTCTTTCTTTAATGCTTAGGATTGTTTTTGTATTTCATCCGGTTACAAAATCTGATTTCTCGGTTTTTGAAGTGCTCAAAATATTGTTTGTCGGAATCCTGAACGATATTGTGATTTTTATCGTAATCAGCAGCGTCTTTACGATTTATACTTTATTTCTTTCTGAGGCCAAATACAAAAAGCCCTGGGGGTATATACAATTTGGTCTTTTGGCAGCTTTCTGGCTCTATATCAACTTTTATCACAACAACGTATTTCTTCAATACGGAAAAGCAGCCGTCAAAGTTATATCCTGGTTTCTGGGCATAAAATCATTGATTTTCGGACTGATGCTGTTTTTTCCGTCCGTCAGACCGAAGATCAGAAGTCTGCTTTATTTTTTTACTATCTTCCTTATCCTTGGCGCCTTGTTGCTCAATACGGTTAGCGAGTATTTCTTCTGGAATGAATTCGGTGTAAGATACAATTTTATTGCTGTCGATTATCTGATTTACACCAATGAAGTCATAGGCAACATCATTGAGTCTTATCCGGTGATTCCGCTATTTTCGGTGATTTTTTTGTTCAGCCTGATTTTTAGTTTCTTTATTTACAGAAAGACAAAAGACAATCTTGACAAACTGCCCGGTTTTACTCAAAAAATGAAATTACTCGGAATTTATATTGTTTTGTTCTTTATGAGTCTTTGGTTAATTCCGAAAATAGAAAATCTTCAGGATGACAATAATTTTGCAGAAGAAATTCAGGCCAACGGATTGTATAAATTCTTTTATGCTTTTAACCACAGCGAATTAGACTTCAATAAATTTTATCCAAAATTAGCCAAAAAGAAAGCTGAACAAATCTATCTTTCTCAATTCGATCCGGCTGAATTTCCACGAAAGATAATTTCAGGCAAAGAAGAAATCCATAAAAATGTAGTACTGATTTCGGTTGAAAGCCTATCCGCTGAGTTCCTTGCAATGTATGGCAATCAGGACGGAATAACCCCTTTTCTGGATAGTCTGTCAAATCACAGTCTTGTTTTTACCAATATCTATTCAACGGGCAACCGCACTGTCCGGGGCCTCGAAGCGCTCAGCATGTGTATTCCGCCTTCGCCGGGAGAAAGTATCATAAAAAGAAAGGACAACAAAAACAAGTTCACGGTTGGCGGAGTTTTTAGCTCAAAGGGTTATCAGGTCAGATTTCTGTACGGAGGCTTCAGTTATTTTGACAATATGAAAGATTTTTTTGAAGGCAACGGATACGAAATCACCGACCGCAGCGATTTCAGTCCTGAGGAGATCAACTTTGCAAATATCTGGGGAGTTAGTGACGAAGACATGGCAGCGAAAGCAATCCGGGTGATGAACGATGAGGCTAAAACCGGAAAACCGTTCTTCAACCACTGGATGACTGTAAGCAATCACAGGCCGTTTACTTATCCCGAAGGCAGGATCGATATACCCGGTACAGCACGGTCGAGAAACGGAGGTGTAAAATATACCGATTATGCTATCGGCTTGTTTTTTAAACTCGCAAAAAAACAAAGTTGGTACAACAACACCATTTTCGTCATCGTGGCAGACCATTGTGCATCAAGTGCCGGAAAGACAGAATTACCGATGGACAAATACCGGATTCCGGCTTTGATATATTCGCCTGACGGAACTGTTCCGGCCGGTCAGTTTTCAGCTTTGTGTTCACAAATCGATCTGATGCCGACAGTGCTTGGCCTGCTTAATTTTAGTTATGAATCCAAATTCAGCGGTCAGGATGTTTTTTCAACTCATTTCACAAAAAGAGCATTCATAGCTACTTATCAGGATTTGGGCTATATCCGCGATAATTATCTGACCATACTTTCGCCTGTAAAAAAAATAGAGCAGTCTAAGCTCAAACTCAGCTCAAATCCTTTGAACGGTTCAATTCCGATTTTTTATGACGAATATCCGGCCGGTCAGCCGGTCAAAAGACTTTCAGATGAGGCAATCGCCAACTATCAAACTGTTTACAACTTTTTGAAAGAGGGAAAATTCAATAAATAATCAATAGCCGGTTAAGCGGCGGAATACCCGAATTTTGTAATACATATCTGTAATTCTGTAAGCTGTTTTTGTCAATTATACCGAAATTTGCACTTACAATTTGATAAAATGGCGACAGAAAAAAATACAATATATATTCCGCTTGAAAATGTTGACAATGCGCATTGTGCAATGATTGTGGACAAAGGACTGGCTGAGATCAGTGAGATTTTGGAACATTCGGTTGAGCCGGCAAACAACCGGGCTAAGATTTCGGCCAAAAATCCGGATGAAGCCATTCCGCTGGCTGTCCATAAAATCAGGGAATTAGGCTATGGTGTACCAACTGTGAAAAAACATTTTCCGGTGCTCAATCTAAGTTGTGCTTCGTGTGCTTCAAGTTCAGGAAATATCTTGAAAATGCTGCCCGGAGTTTTGGATGCGCAGGTCAATTATGCCAATACAGATGCGTGGATAGAATATATTCCGGGTTTGGTTACGCCCGAACAAATGAAAGCTGCACTTCAGTCCGCCGGGTATGATTTATTGATCGACGATTCGGATGATGCAAAGGACAATCTGGAAGAATTGCAGAGAGAAAATTACAAAAAACTAAAAAAACGAACGATTTGGGCAATTATTCTTGCTGTTCCGTTGATGTTGATCGGGATGGTGTTTATGAATATGCCTTATGCCAATTATATCATGTGGGCACTGTCCACACCGATTGTTTTTGTGTTTGGAAAACAGTTTTTCACCGGTGCATGGAAACAGCTCAAAAATCGTTCATCAAATATGGATACGCTGGTGGCAATGAGTACCGGAATCGCATATTTATTCAGTGTTTTCAATACTTTATTTCCGGAATTCTGGCTGAGCCGCGGTTTGGAACCTCATGTTTATTTTGAAGCTGCCGGTGTCATTATCGCTTTTATTCTGATTGGAAAATTACTTGAAGAAAGAGCAAAAGGAAACACTTCGTCTGCAATAAAAAAACTGATTGGGATGCAACCCAAGATGGTTACGATTATTCAAAAAGATGGTAATCAGGTTGAATTACCGATTGCAAGTATACAAACCGGTGACATTATCATGGTTAAACCCGGTGACAAAATCCCTGTGGACGGTGAAGTGATTTCGGGCAATTCATTTGTGGACGAAAGTATGATTTCGGGCGAGCCAATAGCTGTTGAAAAAATCAAAGGTGAAAAGGTTTTTTCAGGAACTGTTAATATGAAAGGAAGTTTTCAGTTCGAGGCAACAAAAGTTGGTGGTGACACGCTTTTGAGTCAAATCATAAAAATGGTTCAGGATGCGCAGGGCAGTAAAGCACCGGTTCAAAATCTGGTTGATAAAATTGCTTCTGTTTTTGTACCGACTGTTTTAATCCTGTCGGTTATCACATTGATTGTCTGGTTGATTTTTGGTGGAACACACGGTTTTACACATGGTTTACTTGCGATGATTACGGTTTTGGTCATTGCCTGTCCGTGTGCTTTAGGACTGGCAACGCCTACCGCAATTATGGTTGGAATTGGCAAAGGTGCAGACAACGGAATTCTGATTAAAGATGCTGAGGCACTTGAAATAGCCAAAAAAGTAGATACCGTAGTTTTGGATAAAACAGGTACTATTACAGATGGTCAGCCAAGAGTTTATAAACTCAAATGGTTCAATTCTGATTCAATTCAGATTGCACCCATCCTCTACTCTATCGAAAAACAATCAGAGCATCCTCTGGCTGATGCAATTGTTGAATATCTTGAAGCGTATATTCATACAATCAGCGAAATCAGTGATGGCAAAAAAACAGTTCCGAGAGGTGATGAAGGAAATTCTGAAATTCCGAAATTCGGAAAATTATATCTCGAAAATGTAACCATCGAAAATGTTTCAGGCAAGGGAATAATTGGTAGATATCAGGGTGAAACTTATTTTGTGGGTAATCCAAAATTCATCAGTGAACAGGGAATTGAGATCACACCACAAATTCAAAGTTGGATGGATGAAAAATACATCAGATCGAGAACAATTGTGTTGATGAGTAATTCGACCAGAATTTTGGCAGGAGCTTCAATTTCTGATACCATCAAACACAGTTCAAGGGCTGCTATTGAAAAACTGAGAGCATCAGGAATTAAAGTCTATATGCAAACCGGTGACAGCAATGCTGCGGCTGCTGCGGTTGCGAGAGAAATTGAAATGGACGATTTCAGAGCTGAAGTTTTGCCGGAAGATAAACTGAATTTCATCAAAGAATTGCAGTCACAGGGTAAAGTTGTGGCAATGGCTGGTGATGGCATCAATGACAGTGCTGCGCTTGCTCAATCAGATTTGGGAATTGCAATGGGCAAGGGAAGTGATGTAGCGATTGAGTCAGCTAAAATGACAATTCTATCGGGTGATTTGATGAAAATTTCACAAGCAATAAATCTTTCAAAACAAACTGTATCAACGATTCATCAGAATTTATTTTGGGCATTTATTTACAATATCATCGGCATCCCGATTGCAGCCGGAATACTTTATCCGTTCAGTGGATTTCTGCTCAATCCGATGATTGCAGGTGCTGCTATGGCACTGAGTTCGGTGAGTGTTGTGAGCAATAGTTTGAGATTGAAATGGAAAGATATTGGTCCCGGAATGTTGATTGAAAAGCCTAAAAGTGAAATAATTGATGAAAAATATAGCAAGCACAAGGAAGGTGAAACCAAATTACATTTGAGAAAGCGAACAGAATAAGTTTTTAATTAAAAGTCATTCCATTTATTATCTTTAAATTTACTGAACAATTCAAGTTTTAGAATTATCAACTTCATTTTTATAAAATCAATCAAATGTCTAAAAGTTTTGGTGAAAAAGTAATTTCATTCAATCAAAAACTGAATTACGATGGCCAGTTGCCAAATGGCTTTAAAGTATTGAATCCGTTTATAGAAAACCCGGAGACTATGCAGATTATGAATCAGTTTTATAAGAAATTTTACAATGACAACAATCTCAGGAAATTCATTATCGGCATCAATCCCAGCCGGCATGGTGCTGGTGTAACCGGCGTCCCTTTTACAGACACCAAAAGACTTAAAAATATATGTGGTATAGAAATGAAATCTGCTCATACACACGAAGTTTCATCCGTATTTTTGTACGATATGATTATGGATTATGGCGGTCCGGAATCATTTTACAGTAAATTTTATATCAATTCACCGTTTCCGCTGGCAATTGTCAGACACACCAAAGGAGACAAATGGCTGAATGCAAATTATTATGACGACAAAAAGCTGTTTAATATGGTTAAAGATTTTATGATAAAATCTCTAAAAGACAGTATTGATTTGGGGGTTGATACTTCAGAGGCTTTTGTACTCGGCATCAAAAATGCAGATTTTATTTCAAAATTAAATGACGAAGCCGGATTGTTCAAAAAATTGACTCCGCTGGAACATCCAAGGTATATTCAACAATATAAATCAAAAGAAAAGCAAATTTATATAGATAAATATATTCTGACACTGGATGGTATGACAAAATAAATAAATCGAGATGGATACTGAAACCAAAAAAATTTATACCATTGGTCATTCAACCAGAAGTTTGGAGGAATTTATTGGTTTGCTAAAAACCTATGAAATTGAAAATTTAGTTGACATCAGAAGTTTTCCCGGATCAAGAAAATTTCCTCAATTCAATAAAGAAGATTTAGGTCCTTCATTAGAAAAAGTCGGTATCCATTATTTTCATGACATCAAATTAGGTGGCAGAAGAAAAGTTCTCAAAGATTCTCATAACAATCGTTGGCGAAAAGATGCATTCAAAGGTTATGCAGATTATATGGAAACCAATGATTTTGAGGAAGGTATTGCAGAGTTAATAAAAATTTCTGAAACCGGATTAACCGCATATATGTGTTCTGAAGCGGTTTGGTGGCGTTGTCACCGATCAATGGTTTCTGATCATCTGAAAGCAAAAGGATGGACAGTTTTGCATATTATGACTGAAAAACATGTTGAAGAACATCCTTATACCCAACCGGCGATTATCAAGGATGGCTGTGTTTATTATTCTGATGAAATAGATTTTAATCAATAAAAAAAGCCCGGAATACCGGGCTTTTTTATTGGTTTCATTTTTTATTGTCTTTGCAAAGAAGCTGCACCATCTTGCTTAACCGCTGCCGGTTTTTGATTAGTTTTTGTAGCTTGCTCTTTCTTTTTAAGCTCAGCTTTCTGTGCTCTGTCAGCCTTAGCTTTAGCATCAGCTTCACTATCAGCTTTCTTAACTGTAGTTGTCTGAGAAGTTTTAGAAGAAACAGCTTCAGTTTGCTTCAAAGTCTCTGCATCTTTAGCGGTGCTGATTTTGTTCTGTGCAAAAAGTACAGGTGCTGCAATCAAAGCAGCCATAGCGATAAATTTTTTCATGTTATTTCTGTTTTTAAGTTAATTTTCATTTTAAATATTATTCAATATTAAGAATTTATTTTTAATAATACAAACCTGTAAGCCGGATTCTGTTTCCAAAGTTGGAATTTTGTCATTTATCTGGTTATACCGTTACCGGTATAATCTATCTGCCTACCCCCCGACAACGGACGAGCCGCCCTTGACTGTCGGTATACTTGGCATTGCACCGCATAGAGTTTACCTGATTTCACTACAGCCGAACTGTACTTTCTTTCTGTTGCACTTGTCCTTTCCACGCCGTGGCGTGAAAGACGGGTGTTACCCGCTATACTGCTCTGTGGTGTCCGGACTTTCCTCTCTCCACCGGAGCGGAGAGCGACAAAACGGTTTGTGTTATTTCAATAAACTTCTCTTAATTGATTCAAATTTAATACATTTATTTAATAATGAAGAAAATTTAACATTTTTAATTTGTAAACAGTGATTTGGTATATTGTAAATTAGTCATTCTATGCAAGTGTCAAATTCATAGAATAATGATTTCATAAATTAATCTATATACCAGTACATCATAGATATAAAAGGCTTCCAAGCTGACAAAAGTAAATATAGTCCACAGCCTATATAGCTTGTTAATGCGTGTTTTAATGTCAATTTAGGGAAAGATTTTATTAATTGTCCAATTAAAAAATGTCCCAAAACAATAACCGGAATAACTATAATACCCCAAGAGGTTGTCAGTAACAATACGATATTTAATATTCCGCTGTAAGGTAATGGGTAGCCTTCTTGCCCGCCATCAATTCCGGATCTTGGTAAATGGCCTAGTTCATTACCGGTAATCAGATAATTAGCCAGCACCAGAAATATCCAAATGACAGGTAGTAAACCCATTGTCCAATAGGTTAATGACACAATATTATTAATTCTTTTCTGAGTCATTCTGCTTTTTTGTTATAAACCCAATTTATTCAAAACCTGATTGTAAATATCAACGATTAGCCGGTGAAGTCTCTATTCAACACAGGCTTAAAACATTGATCTGCTTCTGGTTTTTAAAATTTTTTATTTCCACTTCCAATCTAATTCTACATTTCTCTTCAGATTATATTTTGATTTGATTTCGTCCATTCTGGAATTAAATTGTTGAATGTCTTGAATTTTATTTTTAGGAATTATTAAACTTTGTGAAGTTATTAATTTTAGAAAATAATAATTTTTTGTTTCATTAATTTCAGCTAAACTTTCATAATTTACTTTTGATTCTCCTAATTCGCTTTCTTCAATAATTTGGGCTTCGGCAAAATTCAGTTTGCTCATTATTCCAAATCTTTCTTTGTAGTTTTCATTAATGAATTTTTTGAAGTGATTTTTATAGCGATAAGTTTCATAAAATTTATAAGCTACAATTAAAGCAATGTATATAAGCAAAAGAAAAATAGGAAAACTTTCGGTAGAATTATATTTCGAAATTAAGAGAATTAAAAAGAATACAATCACTATTGTCAAACTCATTCTTCGTTGATTTCTTATATTTTTACTTTTTGACGCGGTATAGAGTTGATGTTCTAAAAAATCATTTTCATCTAAAGCATAGTTTAATTCCATTTCTGACAAGGGTTGGGATAAAATTTATGTTAACTCACAAACACACGAAATTAATTCATTTTCTTGAAAATTAAAAACTCAATTTAATCTTCAGATACAGAATAAGTTATTTTGAATTTGAGATAGATTTCTCAATAATTATAAAGTTTCAAAAGTTTTTCTTTAAAATCTTCTTCCGGCATAAATTGTTTTTCAAGTCCGGCATTAAACGGTATGGCGGTATTCATCGAACCGGCTCTGAAAATTGGTGCATCGAGTTCTTCAAATATCTCTTCGGTAACAATTGCAGAAATTTCAGCTCCAAATCCATTGACTATCGTGTCTTCATGTAAAATAATTAATTTACCCGTCTTTCTAACCGAATCCAAAACCGCCTCTTTATCCCACGGAATCAGTGTTCTCAAATCAATTAAATCAGCTTTGATTTCAGGTCGTTCACTCAATATATTCAATGACATTTGTACACCCGCCCCATAAGTAACGATGGTCAGGTCATCTCCATTTTTATGAAATCTCGCTTTTCCAAACGGAATTGTATAATAAGTTTCGGGCACAGCAGATTTCTGGCTTCTGTATAACTTTTTGTGTTCAAAAAACATTATCGGATTTGGGTCAGCAAATGATTGAAGCAAAAGGCCTTTGGCATCCTCGGCTGTTGCCGGATAAACAATTTTCAGTCCGGGTACTTTTGTGAACCATGCTTCTGTAGATTGAGAATGATAAGGTCCGGCTGCTACACCGCCACCGGTTGGCATTCTTACAACTACATCCGAATTTTGAGCCCATCTGTAATGAGATTTGGCTAAATTATTTACAATTTGATTGAACCCAACTGATACAAAATCAGAGAATTGCATTTCAACCATTGACTTAATGCCACAAACAGACAATCCGAGGCCGGCTCCCAAAATTGCAGATTCAGTAATCGGTGTATTTCTGACTCTTTCTTTACCAAATTTTTCGACAAACCCCTGAGTGACTTTAAACGCACCGCCATATTCAGCTATGTCCTGACCCATCAATACCAAATCAGGATAATTTTGCATGGCAATATCCAATGCTTCACTGATTGCGTCTATAAATCTGATTTCTCTGTCTGATACAGATTTCGGTACGACTTCTTGATTATCAAAAGGTGCGTACATATCATTTAACTCGGTTTCCCTGTCGGGAATAATATCGGGTAAATTGTCGGCAGCTTCTAATTCACTCAACACAAAATCACTGAGTTCATTCCTCATTTCATCAATGATTTTATCGGTAAGAATTCCTTTTTCTTTCAGCAGATTTTCGAATCTCAAAATCGGGTCACTATCCATCCAGGATTCAATCAGACCATCCGGATAATAGGCTGTACCGGAAGCTTCTTCATGTCCTCTCATCCTGAAAGTATTGCACTCAATCAATATAGGCCTCGGGTTTTCTCTGATTTCTTCTGCCCAGTGTTTAACGGTTTCATAGACTTCTAAAAAATCATTTCCGTCAATACTGACTGCATCTATTCCATAACCGATTCCTTTGTCGGCAAAAGATTTCATTCTGAATTGTTCTGAGGATGGTGTTGACAATCCCCAATGGTTGTTTTCTACAATTATAATCAGTGGTAACTGCCAGACTGCGGCAACATTGACTGCTTCATGAAATTCTCCTTCGCTGGCACCTCCGTCTCCCGTAAAAACGAGTGTTGCCTGTCGATTCTTTTTTATTAAATTGGCAAGTGCTATCCCATCTGAAACACCCATTTGAGCACCAAGATGCGAAATCATTCCCACAATTTTATATTCCTGAGTTCCAAAATGGAAAGAACGGTCACGACCTTTGGTAAAACCTTCTGCCTTACCCTGAAACTGTGCAAATAGTTTTTTAAGCGGAATATCTCTTGCAGTAAAAACACCCAAATTGCGGTGCATAGTCAGCATATATTCCTCAGGATTCATCGCCAGTGTACAACCGACAGAAATCGCTTCCTGTCCCCAGGCTGAAAACCATTTACTGATTTTTCCCTGTCTGAGTCCTATCAGCATTCGCTCTTCAATCATTCTGGGCAAAAGCAGTTTTTTGTAAAATTCAAGGTATTCCCTATCTGTATATGAATTCATTTTGATGCTAAATTTCAGACTCCAAAATTAGTTACTTTTGTACTGCTTAAAAAATAAAAAACCCGTTAAAATTAACGGGTTTTTGTATCTGCTTTTTTTATGATTTTACTGAAGTGACTTCTCAATAGCTCTCATTTCATCTTCCAGGTCAAACATTTCAGCTGCCTGATAGGCTTGTCTCAACATTTTGGCTGAATTATAATCAGTCTTATCAAGATTGAAAAGTTTTTCAAAATAAGGTATTGCTTCAATATACAACGCTTTTCTCTTTTCTGTATATTCTTTATAAACTCCCTTTTCTTTTGCTGAAGTTCCAAGATTTTTATTGATGATATCAACATATTCTTTTTCAGGCTGAATAATCAACAATGCAAGATTTAAATAACCGTTTTTATAGGTCGGATCGACTTGAATTGATTTTTCGAAAAAAGTTTTTGCTTGTGCTACATCTCCTCTATCCTTATTAATTACACCCAAATTATAATAATTATTCGGGTTTTTAGGATCAATTTTAGTTCCTTCAATCAATTTAGTCTCAAACAAATCCATCTTACCGGAAGCAAAATAAACATCCCCAATTTGAGTCTGAATTTCTGAATCATTCGGATATTTTGTTGAAATCTTTTCGACTACATCATCATATTTTTTCAGATTTACGAGTGTATTCAGTGTATAACTGTAAATACTTCTTTCCACAGATTCGGTTTTCACCTGCTTTACTCCGGTTGCAACACCTAATTTTTGTTGCATTTCTGCTTCTTCTTTATTTGCAAATGTTATTTCTTCACCGGTTTCCTTGAGTGTTCCCACCCATGATGAACTTTCACCGGTAAAACCTGAATCAATTAGTTCTTTATAAATATCAAATGCTGTTTGAAAATCATCTGCTTTATGGTAACAAAGTGCAGCATTGTATCTGAATAAATTGAACTCTCCACCCATTGCTTCAACCAAATAAGATGCTTCCAGAAATTTATCACCTGCTTCTTTGTTACGGTTTGCCTGAAGTGCTGCAGATCCCTGATTCAAAAGACTTTCTGCTTTTGTTCTCAATTGTGGTTCAACCTTCGTAATCAATTCAGGTTTCAAAACAATTTCCTTTGGCTTTGTGTAATTTCCGCTTGCAGCCGCAGTTTCAGCCTCAGCTCTGGAAGTATAGTACTCGGTATCTTTTGTATCCTTATTTCTAATCGAATACCAGATACCATTTTCATATTTACTTAGCTGACCAAATGATTTTGCGGCTGCAATTGATTGTCCTTCTGACATAGCAATTTTACCACTGGTATAATAGTATTTTGCTTTTAACTCAGGACTAACAGTTTTTGAATCAATCTGAGTTTGAACTTGAGCTATATTAGCTTTTGCAGTGGCTATGTCATTCGTTTCGATTGCTGAATAGGCTGCTTCAATTTCTTTTTGTTGTGCAAATGATGCCACTGAAAAAAACAGGATTGCTGCCGATAAAATTAATTTTCTCATAATTATTCTTCTGTTTCTGAATCTAAATTAGTATTTATATTTGAATTATCAATGTCATTTTCAGGATTTTCAATCGAATTTTCCTGACCTTCAATTGACTCATCTTCTTCATCTTCCTCAAGTGCTACTTTTGCAACGGCTGCAATCTCATCGTTCTTTTTTAGATTTATCAACCTCACACCCTGAGTTGCACGACCCATCACTCGCATTTGTTCAACACCTGTTCTGATGGTCACACCCGATTTATTAATAATCATCAAATCATCCTGATCGGTTACAACTTTAAGTGCAATTAATTTACCGGTTTTTTCAGTAACATTCAGCGTCGTAACTCCTTTTCCGCCGCGATTCGTCACACGGTAATCTTCAATAGAACTTCGTTTGCCATAACCTTTTTCTGAGACAACCAGTACGGTTTCATTCTCAGGGTCTTCAACCACTATCATTCCGATTACTTCATTATCTTCAGAACCAAGGTTGATTCCCCTTACACCTGATGCAGTTCTACCCATCGGACGAACTTTCTCGTCCTCAAAACGAATCGCTTTACCGCTCAGTGAGCCAATCATAATCTGGCTTTTGCCGTCTGTCAGTTTGGCTTCCAGTAACTGGTCTCCTTCACGGATTGTAATTGCATTGATTCCGTTTACTCTTGGTCTCGAATAAGCTTCCAAACTTGTTTTCTTAACAATTCCTCTTTTGGTAACCATGATTACGAAATGATTGTTCACATATTCTTCTTCTCTCAAATCATGGGTCTTGATGTAGGCTCTTACCTTGTCATCAGGTTCTATATTGATTAAGTTCTGAATGGCTCTTCCTTTAGAAGTTTTTGATCCTTCCGGAATTTCAAATACCCGCATCCAGAAACACCTTCCTTTTTCGGTAAAGAACAGCATGTACTGATGATTGGTTGCTACAACCATGTATTCAAGGAAATCTTCATCCCGTGTTGATGCACCTCTGTTTCCTACTCCGCCTCTTGATTGTCTTTTGTACTCAGACAGTGAAGTTCTTTTGATATACCCCATATGGCTGATGGTTACAACCATTTCTTCGTCAGGGATCAAATCTTCGATATTCATGTCACCACCTGCGTAATCAATCTCAGATCTTCTTTCGTCGCCATATTTCTCTTTGATTTCAATGAGTTCATCTTTGATGATTTTCATTCTCAAATCGTGGCTTCCCAAAATTTCTTTTAAGTAATCGATATGCTTCATCAATTCTTCATACTCAGATTTGATTTTATCGATTTCCAGACCGGTAAGCGTTCTCAGTCTTAATTCGAGAATAGCTCTTGCCTGAATTTCTGACAGGTCAAAAGCCTCCATTAAACCTGTTCTCGCCTCATCGGGTGTTGCACTTTCCCGAATGATTTTAATTGCTCTGTCCAGATCATCCTGAGTGCCGATGACTTTCATATATCCTTCGAGTATATGAGCTCTTTCTTCGGCTTTTCTCAATTCAAATTCAGTTCTTCTGACAACCACATCATGTCTGTGATCTACAAAATGAGTAATCATTTGTTTCAGATTCAACTGTTCTGGTCGTCCGTTAACAAGTGCAATATTGTTAATACTGAAAGATGATTGAAGTGCTGTATGTTTGTATAAAAGGTTGAGTACCACATTTGGAACCGCATCCATTTTCAACACATAAACCACACGCATACCGTTACGGTCTGACTCATCTCTGATTTCAGAAATTCCTTCGAGCCTTCCTTCTTTTATCAATTCTGCGGTTTGCTGAATCATGTCAGCTTTATTTACCTGATAAGGAATTTCGGTAACGATGATACAATCTCTTCCGTTTACAGTTTCGAAACTTGTTTTTGCACGCATCACAACTCTTCCCCTGCCGGTTTCAAAAGCTTCTTTCACTCCGCTGTATCCGTAGATAATCCCACCGGTTGGGAAATCAGGTGCTTTGACATGCTGAATTAATTCATCAGTAGTAATTTCATTGTTCTCTATATAAGCAATTGTTCCGTCAATAACTTCGGTCAGATTATGCGGTGCCATATTCGTTGCCATACCCACAGCAATACCCGATGCTCCGTTTACAAGCAAATTGGGAATTCTCGTTGGTAAAACTTTTGGCTCCTGAAGTGAATCGTCAAAGTTATTTTGAAAATCAACTGTTTCTTTTTCTATATCTGCCAGCATTTCCTCAGAAATTTTCTGAAGTCTTGCTTCGGTATAACGCATTGCAGCAGGCGGGTCACCATCAATTGACCCAAAGTTACCCTGCCCGTCAACCATCATGTATCTGAGCGACCAGGGCTGTGCCATTCTCACCATGGTATTATAAACCGATGAGTCACCATGCGGGTGGAATTTACCCAAAACTTCTCCTACAATACGGGCTGATTTCTTGTGTGCACGATTAGACAATACACCCAGTTCATACATTCCAAACAAAACTCTTCTGTGTACCGGTTTCATTCCGTCTCTTACATCCGGCAATGCTCTTGATACAATTACCGACATCGAATAATCGATATAGGCTGACTGCATCTCATCCTCAATGTTGATTGGAATTAATCTTTCTCCTTCACTATTCATTCATTAAATTTTTAGTTCAGTCCTTTTTCTTAAGACCTAATTATTTATTAATTTATTCTTCTAATTTATTGTTGCAGTCAAATATAATTTACTGCTATTTATACAAGCTTGCAAAGTACGAATTTTCAAACTTATGAAGAATGATTATCTATATGATTTTTCAACAAATTCATTTAAAAATGTGAATATTTTTCAGTCATTTTTTTTTGATAACTAAATTTAACTCAAAACCACCACAAAACAATGCTATTCAATCAATTACAAAACACACTTTGTAATTAATAAATCAGATTCAATGAGTTAATTCATTATTCTTCATCTAAATTATTTGTAATATTGAAAAATTCAAGAAAATATGGACAGACCAATTTATAATTTCTTCACAAAAGACCACGAAAGAATTGAAAACCTGCTAAACAAAGCAGTTGAAAATCCGGATGATATTGATTTGGACATTTACCATCGGTTCAGAACAGGTTTACTGACCCATATCAAAATGGAAGAAAAAACACTCTTTCCGGCTGCCCAAAG
>CAYFWH010000024.1:0-22972 GCA_964346785.1 uncultured Weeksellaceae bacterium
CAGGTGCTGATCCGTTGCAAGTTACAAGAAAATTTATGGAGTACACCAAAAATCAATTGCTGGAGAATGGAGTAGCTGAAGATGATGTCATTAGATATGAATACGCCAATCCAAGCTGGATGTCGGTTTCAGGTTTGTTCAGATACTGGAAACTGAAGGAGCAGGGCAGAATCGTTTAATTTTGGTTTTCGGGTTCTGTTTGAGATTCACCTAATTCATCAATTAGTATTTCTTCTTTCTTCTTCTGACTTGTTTTGGCTTTAAGCAATGAATTAACTATTATGGCAAGAACCATGATGATTGTTGCTATATAAAATAAAGGTGTCATTTTTTCTGACTCTCCAAAAATGAAAAAAGCGAGAATAATTCCATAAACAGGTTCAAGATTAACATTCAGTAACAATGTAAACGGACTGACATTTTTCATCAATGCAACTGATTCGGTCATCGGGTAGGCTGTAAACAAACTCCCCAGTAACAGCAGTAACCAGAAATCAGTAGATGAAATAGTGTAGAGTGAAGAGAACCCGTCTGTGAAAGCCAGTGCGATACATACTACAATCCAACCACCAATCATCTCGTAATACATAATTTTATAGGCAGGAAATCTATGATAAATCTTTGCGTTTGAAACAGAAAAAAAAGCTGAAAGAAAACTACAGATTATCCCCAAAACTATACCGAGCCAGTATTCAGGACTTGCATTATAAATTAATAAAATACATGCAGAAACAATTATGGCCAATATGATTTCTGAAAAAATGATTTTTCTTTTGAAAAATAAAGGTTCCAAAAAAGCAGAGAAAAGAGCACCTGTAGAAAGTGTGCTCAGTGCGACTGCTACATTGTAAACTTTGATGGCGCCAAAAAATGCCATCCAGTGCTGACCGATGGTAACTCCAATTCCTAAAAGTAAAAATAAATCTGAACGGCTGAGTTTCAAATCGATTTTTCTGATTCTCAAAATCAGGTATAGCACAAGAGCTGCAACAGTTACCCTGAACCAAACGAGCGGAATGGTAGAAGCTTCTATGATTTTTCCCATAACGCTTGTTAATCCCCAAAGAAGAACAATGAACTGAAGTCTGAATTGTGCTGATGAAATCAATGCTTAAATTTTTAACAAAAATAATCTCTTAAATCAAAAATTAAAAAAATAAAGACCCCTTCCGTATGAGCAAGTTTCCTTTAACCCGGCTTTAATTTCTGCTCAGGTATTATTTCCAAATGAAACTTCAGTAACTTCACCAACAACATTAGCAGTGTAAAAATTATCACCTTCAGTATAGCATTAAGTAGTTTCAATAGTAATGTTACAGTCAAAACAATCTGCTGAGCCTTTGTCATCATCACTTGAACAACTTATAAAAGCAATTGAAGTAATTAAGACCAATGCAAGCTTCTTTATAATTTTATTTTGGTTTTTAATTTCAGCGAAATTAGTTAAAAAAGTTTAGTGAAGTGAATCTAAAAATACATTTCTTTTAACTGTTGATTTATAATAAGTTTAGAATGGAATTTAAAAAAATTAATCATTTGAATTTATAGTATCGAAAAAATAATCAATGAGTTAGTAGAAATATCATTAATTTTGAAAACTAACAAAGCTTTTAAATCTAAAAATATGAAATGGACCAACGAAAGAGGTGGCAATGTGGATGATCGTCGTGGAACGGGAGGGCGGATTGCCGGCGGAATTGGAATAGGAACTATACTGATTGCGGCAGTTGTGTATTTTTTGGGAGGAAATCCGATAGAAGTTATCCAGCAAACACAAAGTCAGCAGCCTGCTCAAACTGAACAGAGAGAACTGTCAGCCGAAGAACAGCAGACCGGCGAACTGATTCAAATGCTGGATGCATGGAATACAAAAACATGGGATCAGATTTTCAAAGAGAATAATTTGAACTACAGACCTGCAAAAATCGTAATGTTTAGTCAGGCGACTCAGTCGGGTTGTGGCCCGGCACAGTCGGCTATGGGACCTTTTTATTGCCCGGCAGATGAATCTATTTATGTGGACATGAGTTTCTTTTCTGATGTATTGACTCGCTTTGGAGCCGAAACTACAGAATTTGTAATTGCTTATGTGATGGCCCATGAAAACGGACACCATGTCCAAAACTTACTGGGTGTGCTGAATGAACAGAATAATATGAGAAGAAGTGGAAAATATACTGAAGCCCAGCTTAACAAGGTTTCTGTTGGCGTTGAGCTTCAGGCTGATTTTTATGCAGGGGTTTGGGCGAAAAGAAATAATGAAAGAGTTCGGGGCGGTGTTCTTGAGCCGGGTGATATTGAATCAGCAGTACAGGCAGCAGCAGCTGTTGGAGATGACAATATCCAAAAAAGAACTCAGGGGCGCGTCAACCAGGAATCTTTTACACACGGTTCTTCAAAACAAAGAGTGGAGTGGTTTATGAAAGGCTACAACTCGGGTAATATCAAAGATGGTGACACATTTAAGAGCATTCTGAAATAATTATTTTTAAATTTTATTATTGATTTCTGTCATTAACTGAAAATTTATAAATACTTTAACAGCTTAAATTTTCAGAAAACTGCCTTATGGGAAAGATTATCGACATTTTGATGTCAGTTATATGGAGTAATGCATTGGTGTTGCTCTGTATTCTCGCTGGAATTTATTTCAGTATCAGGACTCGTTTTGTTCAGCTCAGGTTGATTAAAACAATGGTTAAAGAGCTATTTAATAATAAGAGTTCCGAAAAAGGTGTCAGTTCTTTTCAGGCATTTTCTATTGCAATATCAGGTCGTATTGGTACCGGAAACATCGCCGGTGTGGCAACTGCAATTGCAATCGGTGGACCGGGTGCAGTTTTTTGGATGTGGCTGATTGCTTTTGTCGGTGCATCGACTGCCTATGTTGAGGCAACGCTTGGACAGATTTATAAGGATGTTCGTGGTGGTGAATACCGTGGTGGGCCTGCTTATTATATTGAAAAAGGTTTGGGGGTCAAATGGTACGCAATTCTTTTTGCGGTTATAACCATGATTAGCTGTACATTTTTTCTTCCGGGAGTTCAGAGCAACAGCTCATCCGCTGCAATGAAACTTGCATTTAACATCGACCCGTTGTATTCAGGAATAGGTACTGCAATTTTATTGGGGTTGATTATTTTTGGCGGTGTCAAAAGAATTGCAAAAGCAGCTGAAGTAATGGTTCCGTTTATGGCTGGTGGTTACATTCTGATGGCACTGGTGATTATCGGAATGAATATCGGTGAAGTACCAGCGGTTTTTGTATTAATTTTTAAAAGTGCATTCGGTGCAGAAGCAACTTTTGGAGGTATTCTTGGTTCTGCCATTGCGATGGGTATTAAACGAGGTTTGTATTCAAATGAAGCAGGGCAGGGGACAGCACCTCATGCAGCAGCAGCCGCCGAAGTGGAACATCCGGCACAACAGGGATTGGTTCAGGCTTTTTCGGTTTACATCGACACATGGTTTGTTTGTTCAGCTACAGCACTGATAATTTTGTTTTCAGGATTGTACAATGTGTCAGACGGAAGTGGCGGATATTTGGTAAATACACTTCCGGGTGTAGATTCGGGGCCTGAGTTTACACAATATGCGATTGACAGTTTTGTTCCGGGTATTGGTTCCGGTTTTGTCGCCATAGCTTTGTTTTTCTTCGTATTTACAACGCTGATGGCATATTATTATATGGCCGAAACCAATCTGAATTTCATGTACAAGGACAAAATCAATCCAACTGCATTGTTTGTCCTGAGAGCAGTTCTTTTGCTGACTGTTATGTTTGGTTCACTGAATACTTCAGGTCGGGCATGGGATTTGGGTGATATAGGGGTAGGTCTGATGGCATGGCTCAATTTTATAGCAATCCTGCTTCTCCAAAAACCCGCAATTCGTGCATTGAGGGATTATGAACGACAGAAAAAACAAAATAAAGGTTCATTTCACTTTATACCCAAAGAACTCAACATCAAAAATGCTGAGGCCTGGGAAGAAAAAGAAATTGATGAATTTTAAATCAAGTAATTCAATGATTTCAGCGTCCGGTGCGTTGTTCATTACTGATTGAATGCCATTTTTCGCACCCGACTGATCTGCATACATCTGGCTGGTACCGATAATTTGCCCGTTGACTGCTTTCAGATTGAACATCCATTTTCCGGAAGCACCTTGTTTGAGTTCAAATCTGGATTCATCCTGTGAATTCTTTTTCACAGATTCGATTCCGTTTATGCAATTTGCTTTTTGAGTATAGCCTTCACTGGCCAAAATATTCTGACCGTTTTTTGCTTTTAATCTGAAACGGAACTCACCTGCCTTGTCATTATACAATTCAAACATAATAATAAGTGTTTTAAATTTAACTCAGTGTAAATATAATAAATTGTTTAAGTATCAGAAAATCAGATTAAAATTTATTAATTAAATGAAAATTAAACTAAATTTGTGTAAAATAACAGATGTGAAAAAAAGTTGTTTTCTATTTATATTTTTGATTGGTTTTCTATGGATGAACGCACAACAGATTTATGTTACTGACTGGAAATCTGATGCGAATGTTATAGTTTATGTGACTGATTGGAAGTCAGATGCAGATTTGATTGTTTTTAAAACTGACTGGAAATCTGATGCAAGCAAAAATGAAGGAATCTGGTATTTCACAGATTGGAAGTCTGATGCCAAAAAGCAAATTTACTTTACAGATTGGAAATCAGATGCGAATGTTATCATTTATTTCACTGACTGGAAGAGTGATGCCGGATGGAAAAATTCATCCAAAAAACATTATTTCGAATGATTTTTAAGTGGCAAATGCCATTTTTCCAATCTGTTCAGATAATTTTTCGAAGTTATATTTAGCTCAACCATTATGCTCAGGTAATCACCTTTTTCGTAATAAGTCGGAATACTGCTGTTATCAAATGAATAGTAAATAAAATCTATAATTTTTTCCTGCGGGATATTTAAATCATCAACAAAATAATTGTCACCGAGATAATCCTTGATATTATGAATTCTCTTGTCTTTATCTTCGAACTCATAAAGATTTCTTTTTCTTCTCGTGTCACCGGTGATTGCTCCAAAAATTCCTTCAACATTCAGCGTAAAAGGCATTTGTTCTTTCCATGGTTTGAGTGCAGTCGAATCTCTTAATTTTCCGTTGTCCGGATTGATTCCTATATCTTTATACAATTTTGCAATAACATCTTTTGATGGTTTGTATTTGACATCTTTGTCTAAATAACCGGTCAGCTTTTCAGTAATAACAGCTTCATCGAGTATCACCGGCTGATAGTTGAGATGAATTTGAATCAGTGCTTTATCCATCATACTTTTTCTGATGATAAAATTCCTGGATTCAAATAGTGCTGAGCGAATAATCAGTTCATCATTTTCCTGAACTCTAAGACTGAAACTACCTGTCAAATCTGTGATTGAAGTAATCTGAGTTCTTGAATTGGTAATCATTATACCTTCGGGTGTTTCATCATCAACATCGATGACTATCCGGCCTTCAATCATTTTTTCCTGCGAAAAAGAAAGTGCACAGGAAATCAAAAAAAGAAATAAAACCAGAAGTGACCGCATAATTGTGTATTACAGTCTTAAAAATAAGACTTGAAAGTACAAAGAAAATGATTTCCCTGATTTAGAAAAATGGTTTTAATAAATTTAAGAAACAATTATGATAGTTGAGGGCTGTTAAAAGATATTTTTAGAATGTTTGGCGCTTCCCGGGTGTTCTTCCTACCTGTCATTCGTAATGACCCCAGATGTGTTTATCTGTTTAGTTGAAACAGGAACAACACCCAAAAAGCTAAAAATACTAATATGAGAACAACTCACTGATTCTATAACGAAGATGCTATTCTTTTTATTGTGTATAAAATCATGATATTGTTTAAAACTTTAACCGGTCTATAATTCCTTTCATTCTGTAGCTCCGAATAAATTTTCCTTCTTTGGGTGTAACTATTTTATTTTCCGATTTTAAGGCCGATGACCAGTACCCTTTAGTGATGTCAGTAAATAATTTTAAATTTTTATTATTCCAGCTTGCTTTGAGTGCTGCGATAAGAGAAATCAGAAATCCATAGTCGAGTTTGTAGAAAGATTCACCGATTTTCAAACCGTGAATATTTTTATAAACCGTTCCTGTTGGCTTGAGTAATTTAACTTTTAACTCTGGCAAAACTTTTATTTCAAAACCGTTATAAAGTGCAAGAAGTTCGTCCGCAGTATCCCAACCGATAGACCTTCTCGGCCCGCCGGTTTTTTCAAAACAGGCTTTTGAATATGTTTTAATCGCACCTCTCACATGGTCTTTTTTTGATACATTTTCATAAATCCATTTATTATTTGATTTAATGTAAATTCTGCCGCCTGCTATTCCAAGGTTTGGATTGTTTTTAAAACTTTGAATAATTTTTTCAAAATAATCGGATGGCAATATTAGATCAGCATCGAGTTTAGCTATCAAATCCCAGTCATGATTTAATGCCTCAAAGCCTTTATAAAACGCATTGATAATTTTTGCGCCGGGTTGGTGTGTGTTCGGTGTATCGATGTTGACCAATCTGAAAATTGAATGCTTATGAATGAATTCTTCTACAATTTCTGCTGTTCTGTCGGTCGAACCATCATTAACGACAATCACTTCAACAGGCAGTAAACTCTGATTGAGTACAGAAGTCAGCGTATGCCCCAAAAATGATTCTTCGTTGTGTGCAGGAATTATAATGCTGTATTTCAAAATAATTATTCTTTTGATTTCGCTAATTTATGCTTAAATCTTTTTTCAGCAAACAGAACTGACACAAGTCTTAAAATTCAATATATTTACCAAAAAAGAGAAGATGAATAAACTTTTTTTTCTAACGATTCTTTTGACTTCAATTTTGAGTCTTGGACAAAATCACAGTATTGAAGATAAAATTATTGAAAATATCTGTAAAGATTTGAAAATTAACAACGGAAAACACGATACTGTAAAAATAGCTGATGCTTTTGAAAAACATTTGGATCCTTATTTGAAAAAATGGGGAGAAGAGAAAGCAGATTCAATTTCCTATTCAATTTTTATCAGAACTCAGAAAGATTGTTATGAGTTTAAGGAAATGCTCGACAGAATATATTCAATTGAAGACGATGAAATAATTTATTTTGATAAGCCTCAGCAAAGTGTAATAACAGATGAAGAGTTGGAAGATTTTAAAAGCACAAAATATTTTTATTATTTAATTAATTTTGAGGTTACCTATTTAATTTTGGAGGAAAATCAATGGTTTGAATTTTTTGAAGATAAAACCTATTCCAAAAACATTTTTAAATGGGATGACAGGACAAAATTCACACTGACTTTTGTTGATAGCAGCAATGAACAAAAAAAAGCTTTGAGCAGAGAGGGAGAGCAATATCATTATGAAATAATTTCGAAAGAAAAAGATTGGTATTGGGTTCAGCCACTCAAAACATATAGTGGAAAATCATTAAATTTTAAATTATATAAAATGGTGAAGGATGAGGAAAATGAATAAATTCAGATTGAGATTGAATACCAGAATTATTGGTTATGCAGAAGAAACTGCCGACGGACTTTTGTTCAAAGGAAGAGAAGGACTCTGGTGGATGAGAGGAAAACCAAATTATGATAAAGTGGATTATTTCATTGGATTACAGGATAAATTTCACAGAGATATTTATGAAAATGATTTGGTCAGTTATAGATTGAATTCTGAAAATCAAATGAGAAAAGGATTGATTATGAGGAATAAAAGAGACGGAAGTTTTGGAATAACTGATTTGGAAAGTAAACATTTCACTCAAATATTTGTGGATGAAATTTGCTTGTTTCAATCGGAAAAAATGGAAGTTTATTCTCATCTTTTTAATCATCCTGAACTCGAAGAGAATTTTTTAAATAAATAAATTATGGATCAAATTCATATAGGATTAAGTAAGAAAAAATTTAGAAAGTTACTGTTTCTGAGTGTCTTTTGTTTTTTGTTGGCATTGTTTTTTGTGATTAAACCTACCTGGTTTTTGTCAGGATTTATCAGCAGTAAAACTGTAATTATAATTTTTGGAATTATTGCAATTCTTTTTTTTGGACCGGTATTAGTTTATACTTTAAGAAAAATGAGCAATAAAAGTCTGGGTTTATTTATTGATGAAAATGGAATTACAGATTATTCAAGCTCATTTAGATTTGGATTGATTGAATGGCAGGATATAAAAAACATTCAACTAATCAATTCTTCAGGCAAACAGCTGATAATGATAGAAACCAATCAGCCTGAAAAATATTTGAACAGTATTAAAAGCCCGATTTTCAGATCTGCAGCAGAGCAAAACATGAAATTGTATGGCAGTCATTTACTAATTTGGTGTTCATTACTCGAAATTCAGCCAAAAGAGCTTGAAAGCCTGTTAAATAATGAATTTAGAAAAAATAAAAAGCCATAAGACCTTAAATTTTATTACCGGAATTGGTAACATCAGTTAAAATAGTTTATTTTTGATTTTAATTTAAAACACCGCACTATGTCATACGGATTACTAAAAGGAAAGAAAGGAATTATTTTTGGCGCGCTTGACGAGCATTCAATCGCATGGAAAACCGCCAAAAGATGTCACGAAGAAGGCGCAGAATTTATATTGTCGAACGCGCCGGTCGCACTGAGAATGGGTACATTGAATCAGTTGGCAGAAGAAACAGGCTCCGAAATTATCGGTGCAGACGCAACTTCAATGGAAGATCTTTCAAATCTGTTTGACGAGGCTTTGAAGAAATTCGGAAAACTCGATTTCGTTTTGCATTCCATCGGGATGAGTGTCAATGTCAGAAAAGGAAAACATTACACCGACCTCGATTATAATTATTTAGCCAAAGGTTGGGATATTTCATCGGTTTCTTTTCACAAAGTGATGAAAGTAGCCTGGGACAAAAATGCAATGAACGAATGGGGAAGTTTTGTGGCACTCACTTATATCGCCGCGCAAAGGGTTTTCCCTGATTATTCAGATATGTCCGACAACAAAGCTTACTTAGAGTCAATTACAAGAAATTTCGGTTATTTCTGGGGCAAAGAAAAAAATGTGAGAGTCAACACGATTTCTCAGTCACCAACGCCAACTACTGCGGGACAAGGTGTAAAAGGATTCAGCGGATTTATGAAATTCGCAGACGAGATGTCACCGCTTGGCAATGCAACAGCCGATGACTGTGCCAACTATGTAGTCACTATGTTTTCTGATTTGACCAAAAAAGTAACGATGCAAAACCTGTTTCACGACGGTGGCTATTCAACCACCGGAATTTCTCAGGAAGTAGCTGATAAATTTTTATAAAAACCTAAAAATTTCAATATAAATCGCTTAGGGCTTGAATACATTCTTGACCTAAGCGATTCTTATTTTGATGAAATTAATATAAGAAACCAAATAACCACAACGGAATCGTGTTTCCACTTCCGATTTCAATATTGTCTTTTACCACAAAGGAATTTTCTCTGTTTTCTAATTGTTTTTTGGTTTTATTTTTTCCACCAATTTCAAAATAATATTTCTCGTCCACTAAAAAGTCGGTATGTGAAATATAATTTAGACGGTGCCGATAACCCACCTGATTTGCAAAAAGCGTTTCGCGAAGATTACCCAAATTTACCTGCTCTTTCCCTAAAAGATACATTAAATTGGTGTTTTCAAGATACACTTTCATCGGTTTTTGAAGTAAACTGATACCCGTATTTTCTTTAAACAAATTTTTTGTGAGGTCAATCTCATCCAAATAATGAAAATAGGTCAGCAGCGTATTCCGGTTGATTTCCATTTTTTGACTCAATTTGGAAATGTTGGGCGAAAACGGAACCGCCTGTGCAATTACTGAAAGAAGTTGTTTGACCTTTGAGACATAACCAATCTCAACGCCTCTTAACAAAGGTAACTCAATTTCGAGCATCATATTTATTACCTCATTCATTCGGATGGAATACAAGTCTTTTTCTTCACGAAAAAACGGGTAATAACCATTTTTTAAATAATCTTCAAAATATTGAAAAGGCTTAATCTCTTTTAGAATTTCTCTTGAAATATTGGTGTGATTTTTTAAAATATCATCAAGTTTTACAGGTTGAAAATCAATATTCTTTTCAATTTGAAGATATTCCCTGAAAGACAAACCTTGCATCGGATAAATAACTGCTCTTCTACTTAAATCAGCTCTCGCATTCAAGATTTCAATCAGTGAAGAAGCTGTGAAAACAATTTTCACATCCGGATACTGGTCGTACCCATTTTTAATTTCCTGTGCCCAGTTTGGATATTTATGTACTTCATCCAAAAATAAATATTGACCGCCTTTTTGTGAAAACTCTCTTATCAAATGAATTAAAGAATTGGAATTGAACCAAATATGATCCAATGAGACATAGAGGGTTTCATCCAAATTGTCTTTTAAGTGCAATTTGATATATTGAAGAAGAAGAGTGGTTTTTCCAATACCTCTCGCGCCTTTAATTCCAATCAGCCGAGCATTCCAGTTGATGTCATTTATTATACTTCGAACTGTACTGACTTGGGTTCGGCTAATTAAATTTTCAAAATTTTCATTGATTTCATCCATTACATTTGCTTAATTCATTAAACAAATATAATTAATTTTTGCTTACTGCAATAAGCATTATTAATTATTTTTGGACTGAACTTTACCAAAGTTCCAAACTTTGGTAAAGTTTTAACTTATTCATTCAATTGAAATTGAATCACTTTTCGGCATTATTTTCATCCGGCACTACCAATTCCTCGGTTCTGCTAACCCTGACCGCAAAACTTGCCGGAATAATTCCATCACCAAAAACTTTTGAATGTTCTTTGGTAAATTCGGCACCGTAATACAAAATCGCAGCCGAATAATAAATCCACAAAAGCAACAATATCACAGCACCGGCAGCACCAAATGCACTTGCAGTCGCATTGTTTTGAAGATAAATCGAGATGCCGTACCGTCCCAACATAAAAAGGATAGTCGTAAAAACCGCACCTATAATGATGTCACGATTTCTGACTTTGGCGTCCGGCAGAAATTTGAATATAAAACTGAAAATAGATGCAATGATTACGAGTGTCAGCGATGAATTGATGATTTCGAGTAAGTTATTCGATATACCGGGAATGATTTGATTAAAATATTTCATCAGCAACAGTACGATTGAATTGATCATCAGCGAGGCAATCAGCAAAAAACCAAGACCGAGCACCATCGAAAGGGAAGTCAGTCGGTTGAGTATAAATCTCAGCCAGTTTTTTTTGGGCTTTGGTTTGATGCCCCAAATCGTGTTGATTGAATCCTGAATTTCAACAAAAACAGTGGTCGAAGTAAAAATCAAGGTCAGTGTGCCAACTATGATTCCTGTTTTTGAGCTGGCCGAAACCTTTAGATTCTCAAGCGTATTTTGAATCAGTGAAGTTATATTTTCGCCAAACAAATGATTGAGTTCTGACAGCAATTGGTCTTCTGAATGAGTGTCTTCAAAATGTTGTCCGTACAAAAAACCGATGACCCAACTGACAATCAGAATCAACGGACCGATTGAGAAAACAGTATAATAAGCTAATGATGCACTCATTTTCATACAATTGTCTTCAGAAAAATTGAGTGCCGACTGCCAGGCGACTTTTCCGAGTTTTACCCAAAAACTTGTTTTTGATATTTCTTTGAATTTGCTCATTGCACACAAATTAACAAAAATTATGGATGTAAACCGTCGGTTGTATCTGTTTTGATTTTGGGTTTCAGAAACCACATTATCCCAAAACTGATGGCAAACGAAATTCCCATCACCAATGCCGAAGTCTTCATTCCGTCCGTCATTTGAATAAACAAACCAAAAATAAACAAGCCAATACAGAGCGCGGCTTTCTCGAAAACATCATAAAAACTGAAATAAGTTGTATGGTCTTCGGTCGGTGG
Source organism: uncultured Weeksellaceae bacterium (assembly GCA_964346785.1). GTDB lineage: Bacteria > Bacteroidota > Bacteroidia > Flavobacteriales > Weeksellaceae > Moheibacter. The sequence goes on from CAYFWH010000024.1 coordinate 11,969, forward strand.
CAATAATTTGGCGTAAGTCGATCTTGCCAATGGCTGAATCCCACCCATCACCAAACCGACCAAACCCGCCATCACATAAAACTGAATCTCAACATTCGGGTCGTTTCGGTCGATGAAATAACCGAGCAAACAAACGATGACCCAAACAAAAATTCCAATCAAGAGTGTGATTCTGTTGCCAATTTTACCCGATAGAAATGAAAACAGCCAGGCGCCGATAATCGCTTCTATCTGAATCAGTAAAATCGTCATGATTAGTTTGTCGGTACTCAATCCAATTTCGGACTGACCAAACAAAGCCGCTACCAAAAAGATGGTTTGCATCCCCAAACTGAAAAAGAAAAATGAATAAAGAAAAATTCTTATATCAGAAAAAGAAAACAATTCTTTGGCGGTATGTTTTAATTCGTTAAAACTCTCTTTTACAATATTTTTCGGAATCTTTTTATCAAAAACTTTTTCGGGCAGTCTGCTGAAAGTAATTTGTGCAAAACCCATCCACCAAAGACCGACCAACACAAAACTCAGCCGGGTATAAAAAGCTTCGTCACTCTTTCCGATTGTCTGAATCAGTACCAGACAAAAAACCAGTAAAATCACAGAACCGATGTAGCCAATGATAAAACCACCCGCCGAAACTTTGTCCATTTTTTCTTCACTCGCAATTTCGGGCAGATAAGAATTGTAAAAAACCATACTGCCCCAGTATCCGATTCCGGCGAGTACATTGAGCAGTAAGCCCAGCCAGATTCTGCCGTCTGTAAAAAAGAACATCAGCATACAACTGATGGAACCGAGGTAACAGAAAAATCTCAGAAATTTCTTTTTGTTACCGATGGTATCTGCGATTGAACTCAAAACGGGAGAAAGTAAAATCACAATAAAAAAACAAATTGCAAGCGAAAAATTAAATGCAGCTTCGGGATGAAAACCCAGAAATTGAATCGGTTGGTCTGTGTTTGACAAAGTAATGGCACCATAATAAATCGGGAAAATCGCAGACGCAATCACCAATGAATGAACAGAATTCGCCCAGTCATAAAATTTCCAGCCATTGATGATTTTTGGATTGTCTTTTTCGAGCATCTTATTTTTTTGAGTTGTAAATATATAAAAACCGCTGAATGGTTTGGAAATCTTGTGTACTTTTGAAAATCAATTTCAACCAATTTATGAGTTTCTTAAAAGCAGAGTGGAGAAAACTTGCCATTGCAAATTACGCAATTGACAAAAACATACTTTCTAAATTTGTGCCTGCCGGGACTGAAATTGATTTGTGGGAAGGTAAATGTTTCGTAAGTCTGGTTGGTTTTATGTTTAAAAACACCCGCCTCCTCGGTGTGAAAGTCCCTTTTCATATCAATTTTGAAGAAGTTAATCTCAGGTTTTATGTCAAAAGGTTCGAAAATGGTCTCTTGAAAAGAGGAGTGGTTTTCATCAAAGAAATCGTTCCAAAACCAGCACTTACAATAGTCGCAAATACTGTTTACAATGAGAATTATGAAACCATGCCGATGGCACATCGCTGGGAAGAAACACCCGAATCGCTTTTTGTTGAATACAATTGGCAAAAGGGAAACCGTGAGCATTCATTTCTGATTGAAGCAGATTTAAACCCGGTTGAAATTGAGCCAAACAGTAAAACCGAATTCATCACTGAACATTATTGGGGATATGCAAAAGTGAATGAAAAAATAACCAATGAATACGAAGTCACTCATCCGCGCTGGAAAGTTTATCCGGTGAAAAATCATTTTATAACCGTTGATTTTGGAAAAGTTTATGGTCAGGAATTCGAGTTTTTAAATTCATTAAAACCGGATTCTATAATGCTTGCAGAAGGTTCTGAAATTACGGTTGAGAAGAAAATAAGAATAAAATGAAAAGAATTAATTCCTCAAATCGTTAAAACTCCTCACCTTCCTCAAAGCTTACCAATTCACCGGTTTTTGGATGTTTGAAGGCCAGGAATCCGGCATGGAGATAAAGTCTTTCGGCAGGTTTTCCATAAAGTTCATCACCGATAATCGGACAATTCAAACCGTCTTTGTGCGCCGAATGAACCCTTAACTGATGCGTTCTGCCGGTTTTGGGCCAAAAATAAACTTTTGAAATTCCGTCTTTTGTTTCAACTAACTTCCAGAGTGTCAATGCTTTTTTACCGTGTTTACAATCAACCAACTGTCTCGGACGGTCGAGTATATCTGACCGAAGCGGCAGTATGATTTTCCCTTCTTCAGTAGTTGGAATTCCATCAAGAAGTGCAGTATATCTTTTGTTTACAGACTGTTTCAAAAACTGATATTGGAGATTTTTATGCGCTTCCCTGGTTTTTGCAAACACCATCAAACCCGAAGTTGACATATCCAAACGGTGAACAGTAAGCGGTTCGCAATCTTTCATCCTTTCCTGTAAACGGCTGTAAACCGAATCCTGAATTTCAATACCCGGTACCGACAAAAGATGATGCGGTTTGCTGATGACGATAATGGTTTCGTCTTCAAAAATAATTTTGATTTGTTTTTCTTTGGTCAATTCTTTCAACAAAGGATTTTCATCAGTCGGAGTATCGCTGAGCATGTGTTTGAGGATCGGGCGACATTTTCCGCTGCAAGCCGGATAAAAATTCCCGTGTTTTCTGATTTCAGAATCGGGCGAAGGACCGTACCAGAATTCGGCAAAAACAATTGGTGTCAAATTATGTTGAAAAGCGTATTGAAGCAACTTTGGCGTAGCGCATTCACCTGCACCAGATGGCGGTTTTTCAAAAACGGTTTCACTAAAAATATCACTCAGACGCTTTTCTTTTCGGTCTTGGTTCAAAAACGAATATTGGTCAAAAAGCAACTGTTGCAAATGATTTGATTTTTGTTTTCGGTCTTCTTTCAATTGATTGATTTGGGATTGAAAATCAGCAACTTCATTTGTTAATCTATCAATTTCTCTGTCCCAGCTTCTTTTGAGGATTTTGAATTTGAACTGGTCAAAATTACTTTCACGAACTAATTTATCTTCCAAATTTTGATAATCAACGGCTGACAAAACCGTTTTTTGATTTTCTCGGATTATTTTTCTTTCAGATTTCTTTGTTTTCATCCACCGTTTAAAATCAGAAATATTTCTTTCTGATTCGACGGTATATTCTTCGAGTGTTTTTTTTAATTTGATGAATTCAGGATGATTTTTGAGTTCATCGATTTTTTGATTGATTTGATTCAATTCATTTTCACCCTTTTTGAAAAAACCATCTTTGGTCAATCTGTCAAAAACCGGTGGTACAAATTTTTCATAATGGTTTGAATCATTCAACTTTCCTGAAAAAGCCGACAGATAACCGATTTTCTGTTTTTCATCTCTGACCACCAAAACACCAAACATTTTTCCGGTTGAAAATTCATTTTCATTTCCGAAATTTTCTTTGATGTAATTTTTGAGCTCCTCAGCAGCGATTTTACACAACGGATGAGGTTCATAATTGTGTGGATAATTGAATTTCTCCGGCAACCGGATTCCCTGCAATTGGTCGGTTCTGAAATATGTGATTTTATTTTTGAAATCATTTTCCATTGACGGAAGCAAAATTATTAAAAACCGGGATTTGAGCAGACGATTTCCAAGCTTTGTTTATTTATAAAAATTAGGTCAATATTTTCGTAAATTTGCAAAATGATAAATACACTCCCAAAAATCAAACACAAAGACTCACCGAATTTCTTTTTGATTGCCGGCCCTTGTGCCATCGAAAATGAAGATACACCGAGAAGAATAGCCGAAAAAATCGTCAGAATCACAGATGATTTAAAGATTCCGTACATCTTCAAAGGCTCATTCAAAAAAGCAAACCGTTCCAGAATCGATTCTTTTACCGGGATTGGAGACGAAAAAGCTTTGAAAATCATTCAGCAAATCGGTGAAGAGTTTGGCGTACCCACTACCACCGATATTCACGAACCGGCCCATGCCGAGATGGCTGCCCAATTCGTGGATGTCCTTCAGATTCCTGCTTTTTTGGTTCGTCAAACCGATTTGGTGGTGGCGGCTGCTAAAACCGGAAAACATGTTACCCTGAAAAAAGGTCAGTTTATGTCGCCCGGCAGTATGAAATTTGCAGTTCAGAAAGTGACCGACTCAAACAACCCGAATGTAGCGATTATTGAGAGAGGAACCATGCTCGGTTATGGTGATTTGGTTGTTGATTATCGCGGAATACCCGAAATGAAACAATTTGCACCGGTGATTCTCGACATCACTCATTCGCTTCAGCAACCGAACCAGGCCAGTGGTGTGACCGGCGGAAAACCCGAATTGATAGAGACCATCGCCAAAGCCGGAATTGCAGTGGGCGCAGACGGAATTTTTATCGAAACCCATCCCGACCCGGCACATGCCAAAAGCGATGGCGCCAATATGCTCCACTTGGATTTGTTGGAAGATTTACTGAAAAAATTAATCAGAGTCAGAGAAGCGATTCTTTAATAAACTTAAGCAGGTTAAGTCATTTTGAGTTTGATTGATGATATTATTCATACAATCAGGCACTTATTAAATCTGAATCTTCAGTTTTAGATTCATAAAAAAATTGTACTTTTGCTATCCGTAAAAAATCTATGGAAGAAATCGTAATACGAGACAAGGTATTTGTGCCCTATATCAGTTTTGAAGAGATAGAGCACGCCATCAAAAGAACGGCAAATACACTTTATGAAGAGCACAGGAATGAAGTCCCTGTTTTCTTAGGTGTATTGAATGGCGTTGTGATGTTTATGAGCGATTTTTTGAAGCATTATCCGGGCGAGTGTGAAATTTCTTTTTTGAAATTAAAATCGTACGAAGGCACTAATTCTACAGGTAAAGTGAAGATAGAAATGGATGTTCCAATGGATTTGAGCGGACGGCATGTTGTTATTCTCGAAGACATTGTCGATACCGGAAATACGCTTGAAGCACTTTATGAGATTTTGAATTCAAAAAATGTGGCAAGTGTCAAAATTGCAACACTTTTATTTAAACCGGACGCATATAAAAAAGATTTAAAAATCGATATGGTTTGTATGAGTATTCCGGATAAGTTTGTTGTGGGATACGGGTTGGATTATGACGGTCTGGGCAGGAATCTGCCGGACATTTATCAAATAAAAATTTAAGCATGATTAATATTGTACTTTTTGGACCTCCGGGTAGTGGTAAAGGAACTCAGTCCAAGTATTTGGAGAAAACTTTTAATTTGAAACAATTGTCAACCGGAGATATGTTCCGCTACAATCTGAAAAATCAGACTGAGTTGGGTGTATTGGCTCAATCCTATATGGATAAAGGACATTTGGTTCCCGATGAAGTTACAACCAATATGCTGAGAGCGGAATTAACAAAACACACCGGTTTTGACGGTTTTATTTTTGACGGTTATCCAAGAACAACTGTACAGGCAGAATCTCTGGATCAGATTCTGAAAGAAGATTTGAATGATGAAGTAACAATTTGCCTTTCGCTTAGAGTAGATGATGAAATTCTTGTTGAGAGACTTTTGAACAGAGGTTTGGATAGCGGCAGAGCAGATGATGCAAATGAACGAATTATTCGTGAGAGAATTACTGAGTACTATCAGAAGACCGATGAAGTGGCGGAATTTTATAAAGTCCAAAATAAATACATCGAGATTGACGGTGTGGGCGATGTCAATGAAATAGCTGAAAAATTGAGTTGTCAGGTTGAATTACATATTTAATCAGACACAGAGAATACGAAAATTTGAGCGGGATTAATCTCCCGCTTTTTTATTTTTCAGATAATGTTTTTTGATTGATTCTGATAAAAAAATATTGATTAAATCATTCAACAATTCTTAATTCAGTTAGTTTGGTTTCTTTTTTATTACAGATTTCAAAAACAAAGTCATAAGATTTCTTTTTACGGTATTCGGCTCTGTAAATCCTGCATGGTTCTGCTCTGACTTCATCGGTTCCGAAATTTGTGATTTCACTGTTTTTGAAAAGTTCATCAAAAATAAAAACACTGTCGATTTTTTCTGAATTCATCAAATCAATGACTTCGTTTGAGTAACTGAACTGATAAATTTTAGCTTCTTCAAGTGTCCTGGAATTTGGGAGATAAGAGCATTGCGCAGCTTTCGGACCAAACAGAAAAGCAACCATCAGCAACCCTATACCAAACCCAATCAGATAAAAACGAAGCCTTCTAAGAAAACCCATAAGATTTAAAAATTGATTTGCAATTATACGATTAATAAATTGATGTCATGAAAATTCAAACCAAACCATTCACTTATTTTCTGATTGGTTACTCTGCCATGAAACAAATAAATTCCCTCTCTCAAACCTTTATCAGACTGTATAACTCTTTCAAAACCACCTTCATTAGCAATTTTTAGTAAATAAGGCATAAAGAAATTACTCAATGCTTTGGTAGTGGTTCTGGCTACTCTGGATGTGATATTAATAACGCCGTAATGGATGACGCCATGTTTGTTGACAACCGGTTTTTCGAAAGTTGTAATTTCAGAAGTTTCAAAACATCCGCCATTATCTATGCTCAAATCGATGATGACAGCTCCCGGTTTCATGTGTTCAACCATTTTTTCGGTTACCACACAAGGTGTTCTGACTTCACCTCTGAGTGCACCGATTGCAACATCGCATCGTTTCAGTGATTTAGCAAGTTCTTTTGGGTCGAGCATTGAAGTCGAAATTCTGACACCCAAATCGGTTTGCAATCTTCTCAATCTGCTCAGTGAGTTATCAAAAACACGAACACTTGCACCCAGACCCAAAGCTGCTTTTGATGCGTATTCACCGACAGTACCACCGCCGAGGATTACGATTTCTGCAGGTCTGACACCGGCTACGCCACCCATTAATATACCATTACCGCCATTTGTATTTGACATCAATTCTCCGGCAAGAATAATTGAAGTTGTACCTGCAATTTCACTTAATAACCTGACTATCGGCAAGTAACCGTGTGCATCCCGTATAAATTCAAAACCAAGAGCTGTAATTTTTTTTTCAGATAATTTCTCAAAAAAAGAACGGGTTTGCATATTGATTTGAACGGTTGAAACCAAAAATGAATTGGGTTTCATCATTTCGATTTCTTTTAAATCGGGCGGACTAACTTTTAATACAAGAGGTTTGGAGAAAACTTCTTTGGTGTCGTAAGATATTTTTGCACCTGCTTCAGAATATTCATTGTCGGTGTAATTAGCGCCTTCTCCGGCTCCGCTTTCAACTGTTATTGAATGACCGTTTGAGACCATTACCTGAACAGCATCGGGTGAAAGGCAAACTCTTTTTTCGTGAATATGAACTTCTTTTGGAATACCTATGCTCAGACTCCCGCTTTTGTGCTTTATTTCCAATTTTTCCTCTTTCGGGATTAATTCATGCCTCGAAAAAGGTGTATAAATTCCGCCGTTTTCCATTCTATAAAATTAATCAAAAAAAATTGTTCGCTTACTCTCTTCAGCAATAATTTTAATTGTGTGAAATTCATCAGGTAATAAATCGCTTATCCTGTCCGGCCATTCAATAAAACAGAAATTACCGGAATCCAGATATTCTTCTGTTCCAAAGTCCATTGCTTCTTCTTCAGATTTTATTCTGTAAAAATCAAAGTGATAAATTTTTCCGGCTTTGCTGTCGTATTCGTTGACAATCGAGAAAGTCGGGCTGCTCACTTCATCTTCAGAACCCATTTCTTTGATTAAAGATTTTATCAAAGTTGTTTTTCCGGCTCCCAAATCACCCTCAAACAATATGATTTTATGTCTGAACAGAGTTAACAGTTTTTTGCTGAGTTCACTGAGTTCATCCAGCGAGTTTACAATAAATTTCATAAAGAAATTATTAAGGTTTCGGGGTCAAAGTTATGAAAGGAATAATTATTTCTTCCATAGAAATCCCACCGTGCTGATAGGTGTCTTTAAAATAATTGACAAAATGGTTATAATTTTTTGGGAAGACCAAAAAGGTATCTTCTTTTGCAAAAATATATTTTGAACTCACATTAACCCTTGGCAGATAATAATCTTCGGCTTTGTCAATAGCAAAAACATCGTTTTCATCATATTGTAATTTTCGACCCATTTTATACCTGATATTGGTGCTCGTTTCGCGGTCACCAATAACTTGCGACGGTTTTCTGACAAAAATAGTTCCGTGATCTGTTGTCAGCAAAATTCTCATACCTTCCTCGCTTGCTTTCTTTACAATTTGTATCAGGTAAGAATTCTCAAACCAGTTTCTTGTAATTGAGCGATAGGTTTTGTCGTCTCTAATCATTTGACTGACAATGCGATTATCTGTTTTTGCATGTGAGAGTATGTCAATGAAATTATAGACAATTACAGTGAGATTTTTGTTTTTGTACTGATGAAAATCGTCGAGTATTTTTTTCTCAAAATCAGAATTCAGGACTTTGTAATATTGAGTGCTGAGCTCAGACAAGCCAAGTCTTTTCATCTGATCATCCAGAAATTCTTTTTCAAATTGATTTTTATTTCCGTCCTCATTGTCGTTGAGCCATTTGTCCGGAAATCTTTTTTCGATTTCGGAAGGCAACAAACCTGAGAAAAATGCATTTCGTGCGTATTGAGTTGCTGACGGAAGTATGCTGTAGTACATTTCTTCTTTTTCAACATTGTAAAATTGGCCAAAAAGAGGTTCAATCATTTTCCACTGATCAAATCTGAGGTTGTCGATCAGAATCAACAGCGTATTTTTATCTTTAGAAATTCTCGGTTTTGCAAATTCTTTAAAAGCAGTATGAGACAGAACTGGTTTGTCATCGGTGTGCAGCCAGTCGTAATAATTTCTTTTGATAAATTTAAAAAACGATGCATTGGCTTCCTGTTTTTGATTTTCCAGAATGTCAGACATTTGGCTGTCCTGAATATTTTCGAGTTCGAGTTCCCAAAAGACAAGCTTTTTATAAATATCTTTCCAGTCATCATAATCCCTTGCATCCATCATGTCCATTGCAATTTTTCTGAATTCCTGCTGATAGTTGACAACTGTTTTTTCGGTGATAATTTTATTTCGGTCAAGAATTTTTTTCAGACTGAGTAAAATTTGATTTGGATTAACCGGTTTTATCAGATAATCAGCAATATGCGCACCGATTGCTTCTTCCATAATATGCTCTTCTTCGCTTTTTGTAATCATCACTACCGGAAGTTGAGGTTTGATTTCTTTGATTTTTATCAATGCTTCCAACCCGCTCATTCCGGGCATATTTTCATCAATTAACACAGCTGCGAAATTTTCATCCGGAATAATTTCAAGTGCATCAGTTGCATTGTTAATCATTTTGGTTTCATATCCTTTTTTTTCTAAGAAAATTGCATGAGGTTTTAAAAGCTCAATCTCATCATCTATCCATAAAATCTTTATTGCCATAAGACTGTATTTGTTTAAATTTGTAAATTAGTTAACGGTAAATTTCTAAATTTTGATGCTTGTAAACAAACTAAAAGTATTTAACGACCCGGTACATGGATTTATTAGCATACCCAACGAATTAATTTTCGATATTATTCAGCATCCTTTTTTCCAAAGACTGCGAAGAATATGCCAAACAGGTTTGACTGAACTGGTTTATCCCGGTGCCAGACATTCCCGTTTTCATCATGCATTAGGAGCTATGTTTCTGATGAATAAAGCGTTAACTACACTTAGAGCAAAGGGAGTAGAAATTTCTGACGAAGAAAAAAATGCTGCATTACTTGCAATTTTACTTCATGATATTGGTCATGGCCCATTTTCGCATGCACTGGAACACACAATTATGGAAGGCTGGGTTCATGAAGAGATTTCACTTCAGATTATGAAAATGCTCAATCAGGAATTTTCGGGTGAATTAGAACTGGCTATTCAAATTTTCAAAGGTGAATACAAAAGAAAATTTCTGACCCAACTTGTTTCAAGTCAATTAGATGTTGACAGACTGGATTATTTGAAAAGAGACAGTTTTTTTACCGGGGTAGTTGAAGGAAATATTAACCCGGACAGAATTATTTCGACCATGAATGTGAAAGATGATCAGTTGGTGATTGATTCGAAGGGAATATATTCAATTGAGAAATATCTGATTGCAAGAATGTTTATGTACGGGCAGGTTTATAACCATAAAACTTCTGCAACTGCCGAAGTGCTTTCTATACAGGCGATGAGAAGAGCAAAAGAGCTGAGCCGGTCAGGAGTAGAACTCTTTGCAACTGATGCGATGAGATATTTTTTGGAAAACAGAGAAATACATGATTTGAATGAAAGAATTATGAATTTTACAAGGCTTGATGACAGTGATATCTGGACTTGTTTAAAGCAGTGGCAGTATCATCAGGACAAAACACTGGCTTATATTTCGGCTTCATTAATCAACAGAAGACTTCCTGTATCAAAAATATTTAGTGAACAGGTGGAAAAACAAAAAATTGATGAACTGACTAAGAGTGCTTGTGAAATACTTGGCGTTGAAGATGGAAGTTATTTTGTTCATCAAACCAGAATACGGGTAATTCCTTATGACAGAGAGTGTTCTCCAATTTGTATTTTAAATAAAGATAAAAGTTTGGACGAAATTTCTGACTCGGGACTTCAAATTTTATCACATCATTTATTGAACCCGATAGAAAAGTTTCATTTATGTTATTTGGATGTTAACAAAAAACACTAATTCAATCGGCTTATATAGCTAAAATTTATATTTTTGCAGTCTATGGAATTTAGCGTTTTAGAGATAGCTTCATTTTTGGATGGAAAAATCGTGGGAGATTCTGAAATCAGGATCTCAACTCTTTCAAAAATAGAAGAAGGCGGGCCGGGTTCGATTAGCTTTCTGGCCAACTTAAAATACGAACCTTATCTGTATAGTACCGGAGCATCTGTTGTGTTGGTCTCAGAAGGATTTGTACCTAAGAAAAAAGTAAATACAACTTTGATTTATGTTGATGATGCAATTGTCTGTGAAAATTTAGATGAAGATGAATTA
>CAYFWH010000025.1:0-22693 GCA_964346785.1 uncultured Weeksellaceae bacterium
CAGAGCGACAGATAATATTTATGTAGAAAGATTTTTCCGTTCAATCAAGTATGATATAATACACCCCAAAAAATCAGACCGCTGATTAAATTGAAAAATATAACAAAATCCCAATCCGTGAAAATTGAAAATTATAAATAAACTGGAACTATTCCAAATGTGTGGGCGGTAAAAATAAAAATTATATTGGTAGTATCTCATTAACTGTGTAAGTTGAAAAACCAATCCTTCCGAATCTTGATAATCCGGAAGGATTTTTATTTTCATTCAATATTCTAAAATTTAACTATCATTTTCATTTCTTTTCCGTCTCTCAACACCACAACTTCTTTTTCATCACCGGAATTTATTTTGGAGAGACAATCCATGTAGGAATAAACTTCTTTCACTTCACAATCTCCGATTTTCGTGATGATATCTCCGGTTTTGATACCCGCCAAATCCGCTGGACGATTCTCCACAACACCATCTACCTTCAGACCGTCTCCTGTATCGGCGTAACTTGGCATGATTCCGAGTGTTACCTTATATTTCGGAGCTTCCTTAACGGCATCCAACTTAGTTTTTGTAAACGGCACTTCGGGTAATTCTGAAATGGCATTGGAAAGATTAAAAACATAATCGGTAATAAATCTCAACCCGTAATAATTGATTTTGTTTTCCACATCACTCGGTTTATGATAATCTTCGTGGGTTCCGGTAAACAGAAACAATACCGGAATATCCTTCAAATAAAAGGAAGTATGATCCGATGGTCCGACACCGGATTCGTCGATGGTTACATTGAATCCAGCGGGCTTGAATTTCTCAATCAAATCCCTGAATACAGGAGAAGTTCCGACTCCTCCGACAGTTAAATCCTTCGTTTTATTCAACCGACCCACCATATCCATATTAAACATCGCAATCACATTCGGATATTTTGTTTTGACCGTTTCAGCAAAGGCTTTCGACCCCATCAGGCCGTCTTCTTCACCTGAAAATAGCACAAAAACATAATTGGCTTTTTCAATGGTTTTATTTTCGGTAAACATCCTTGCCAATTCCAGTACGGCAGCAGTTCCCGAGGCATTGTCATCAGCTCCGTGATGGATTTGCCCTTCCGAATTCATCAAAGTCGAAAAATGATGCTCATTCAGTCCAAGATGGTCAAAATGCGCTCCAATGACGATGGTTTTATCGGCTTTATTATCAAGGTAAGCCACTACATTTTCTCCGGTAATTTTGACAGATGAAGTTTCATCATGTGGATTGGTTTTAAAATTATAATCATACGATTGGATTTCCGGTTTTAAACCGTAATTTTTTAATTGTTTTGCCAAAAACTGGGAAGCTTTTTTCTGTCCTTCACTTCCTGTCAATCTTCCCTGCAATTCACTGGATGCAAGATAAGAAATTGAATTTCTCAGATTTTCTTCGCTTACGAATTCAGCATCGTCAAAATCCACCCAATCTGCCATGAAGACATTGGTTTCATGCGGATTATTCCCAAGTCTGTTACTGGAAAACACCAATTTCTTTCCATCAGGAGAAAACATCGGGAAAGCATTGAAAAAGTTGTCATAAGTGATTTGCTTCAAATTTGTTCCGTCGGTATCGATGGAATAAATTTGAAAGTCATATCCATGTGTGGAATGATGATTGGATGAAAAAAGAATTTTCTTACCGGACGGATGAAAATAAGGCGACCAATTGGCTTTGCCAAGATGAGTAAGCTGTTTCATATCCGTACCATCAATATTCATTGTATAAATCTCCATATTTGTTGGCATCACCAGTCCTTCTGCCAATAAATCCTTGTATTCCTTAATGTCTTCGGGCGTAGTTGGCCGGGAAGAGCGAAAAACCAATTTTTTGGAATCAGGTGAGAAAAATGCGCCGCCATCATAGCCCAATCCTGAAGTCAACTGAATTTGATTCGAGCCATCAACATCCATTCTCCAGAGTTCCAAATCTCCACTTCGGATAGAAGTAAAAACTATATATTTTCCATCGGGAGACAGTACGGCTTCTGCGTCATAGCCCGGGGAATCCGTCAATTGTTTTACGATATTGCCATCCAAATCAGCTACATAAATATCAAAATCAGGATAAATCGGCCAAACATATTTTCCGTCAGCCCGTGGTTCCGGTTTTGGCGGACAAGCTTTATCGCCCTTAAAAGTGGATGCATACAAAATATGTTCTCCGTCCGGCATAAAGAAGGAGCAGGTAGTTCGCCCGAGACCGTTCGAGATCAGTTTCAAATCCGAAGGAGCATATTCTTCTTTATTCAGTTCCAACATATAAATCTGGTCACATTCTGCACCGATAGCCGGATTGGTTACCTGCATGGTCAGTTTTTTGCTGTCCGGCGAAAAATAAGCTTCCGCATTGTCACCCCCATAAGTTAGTTTGGTAAGGTTCTTTAAATTTTTTTCCTGCCCAAAACAAAAAGCCGAAAAACTCAGCAATGCAATCGTAATTATTTTTAATCTCATCTTTAGAAAATTTAATTTTCAAATATAAACGATTAAAAAATCATATCTTTATGAATAACACAGGTTATGACTTAACTCAGCCAACTTTTGGGGAAATTTCCGTTTGAAGTAAATATTTTGATCTTTTGGGTACTTTGTTATCGAAGAGATTATTTATTTCTCTTAAAAATTAATTTTTTCCAAACACCACCATTGGCAGAGAATTAACCGGATTTTTGAAAATCTGGCATGGATAATCAAAGGCTTCCGAAATAATTTCGGATTTAAAAATTGAATGAACTTCCCCGCAGGCTACGGTTTTTCCTTTTTTGAGCAAGAGTACCCGGTCTGCAAATTCGGCAGTGAGATTCAAATCGTGCAAAACCAAAACGGCTGAATTTCCTTCTTTTACGAATTTCTGAATTTCTTTCAGAATATGATGCTGATGCCGAACATCCAAATTATTCAAAGGCTCATCCAGGAAAATCAATTTTTCATTGAGTTTGTTCTCTAACTGAACCAATACCCTTGCCAAATGAACCCTTTGTTTTTCACCACCTGATAAAGAATTATAAGCCCTGTCCTTCAAATCGAAAGTTTCGGTTTTTTTCATCGCTTCCTCCACAAATGCTATGTCCTGTTGTTTGGGTTTGGAATCAAAATAAGGATACCGCCCCATCAAAACGATTTCACAGACCGAAAGCCCGATTCCCGAATTGTTTTCCTGAGAGAATTTGGCTTTCTGATGCGCGAGCTCCAGAATGTCCCATTCCTGGTATTTTTTGGATTTAAACTGAATATCGTCTTCTGTCGCAGTTTGTTCATTGGCCATCAGACTAAGCAAACTTGATTTTCCGGCACCGTTCGGGCCGATAATGACCAGGATTTCTCCTTTTCTGACTTCAACATCCACATTTTCAAGGATTTTGAATTTTCTTTTCTCCAAACATAAATTATTTCCGGTCAACATATCAAAGCATTTTTTTGTAACGAATTAGAATGGCAATAAAAACAGGCGCACCAAGAAAAGCGGTGATTACGCCAATCGGCATTTCGGACGGAGCAACTACCGTCCGGCTGAAAGTGTCGGCGCACAATAACAAAATGGCTCCTGCGACCGCCGACAAGGGTAAAATAATATGGTAATTAGAACCAAAAATCAGTCTGAGAATATAGGGAATAATCAGACCGACAAAACCGATGGTTCCGGCAAAAGCCACACAACAACCGACCATCAGCGCGGTAAGTACCACGATTTGTTTTTTAATTTTCTCCACCGGAATTCCGAGGTGGGCGGCATCCTGTTCGCCGAGCATCATCGCATTCAGGGCTTTTCCTTTGTTGATTAAAAAGAAATATGAAAGTCCTATAACGACGGCGAGAATTCCGTTTTTAATCCAACTTGCACCCCCAAGACTTCCCAAAGTCCAGAAAGTCAGATTTCTCAACTCTTCATCATCGGTCAGATAAATTAAAAAACCGGTGATAGCACCCGCCATAGCCGAAATCGCCACGCCTGCAAGCAACATGATGACCACATTGGTTCTCTTCTCGGTGGTGGACATTTTGTAAACAAAACTCATCGTCAGAATGGCACCGATAAACGCCATCAGACTGATTAAGATATTATTGATAAAATCAGGCAGAAATTCTCTGATACTTCCACCCAAAACGATGGCAATAGCCGCAAAAAGGGAAGCACCCGATGTAACTCCAATCAGGTTGGGAGTTGCCAGCGGATTTTTGAACATTCCCTGCATGGCCGCACCCGAAACCGCAAGCGCGCTGCCGATGAGCATCGCCATCACAATTCTCGGCAGTCTGATTTGTGAAAACACATACCAGTCGCCCGAAGATTCGGTTTCTTTGCCGGCCATTCCGTCGCGGATCATTTGAAAAATCGGGGTGTTTTCAAATTTATAAATTCCTGTTACTAACGAAAACAAGCCTAAAATTAAAAGGATAATTAAACCGAAGATGATGTATATCCACAGTTTATTTTGCATAAGGTTTCAGGTTTTGATTCAGATCGTAAACCGCCTCGCCAAATCTGGGACCAAAACCATTCAACAGGGAGCCGTCCATCACAATAAAAGCCTTGTTTTTAAAGGCATTTGTTTCTTTGATTCCCTGAATGTTTGCCAATCCTTCAATCCCGCCAAGACTTCTCAAACTTGACTCGAAAATTAAAATCACATCCGGATTATTGCCCACCAGTGCTTCGGGAGACAATGCCTTCATGCCTTCAAATTCCCGAACCGCATTTTCACCACCGGCGAGTTCAATGACTTCTTCCATCGGCGTATTTTTTCCGGCCACCTGCATCAAAGCCGTTCCGCGGGCATAAATGAACAAAACTTTGGGTTTCTTTCCGAAGTGTTCAACTTTCGCCAAACCTTCATCCACTCGGTCAATCAGGTATTGATAATCCTGATTTTTGGTGTAAGCCGCCACTTCCTGAATGATTTTTTTCACGCCTTCCGCCGAATTTTCCTTTTCAAAAGCCACAACCTTTACGCCTGCGTTCTCAATGTTTTTTATTTTTTCAGGAGCCAATTCCGCTGCATCCGCAAAAATGATGTCGGGTTTGGCAGCCAGCAGCGTTTCGGTGCCAATCATCCACGCCGGTCCGAAATCCTTAACCGAATCTTTGACCCATTGTGGATAAACACTCGTGGCATCGCGACCGACCAATTTTCCGTCCGTACCCAATTCTGCCAAAATTTCGGTCACTGCGGCGTTTAGTGAAATTATTCTTTGTTCTTTGTTTTGGATGGATTCATTTTTATTTGAATTATTTTCATTTCCGCAAGCCATCATTAGCCAGGCAAATAGTATTAATGAACTGATTAGACCAATTTTTCTCATTTGTTATTTTGTGGTTAAAAAAGCGAAATCACAGATTTTATGCTAAATTCCGTGATTTCAACTTTTGTTATAAAAATTAATTTTTAATTCAGGCTGCAAAACCTGCTACATGCTTTGCAAGCAATTCTCTGACCGCTTTTGTGGCAGCGGATTCATCGAATTTATCGGCTGTAAATTGTTCTGCCAAACCAAACATGGCTGTATATAATTTTTCGTCTTCTGTAATTTTAATTCCCTGATTTTCAGAAATAAAATTCATCCAGTTATCTTTAACGATTCCCCAAAATCCTTTTTTCTGTTCCCACCAGTTTTCAGCAAAAGAAGCATCATAATTTTGGACGGTGAAAGTTTCCATCCCTTTCTCGTGACAAATCAGTTTTTCATTTTTTCCGTCTTCGCTTCTCAAAATTTTCTGATTGTCCTGTTCAATCATCCAATCGCCGTTGTCAAAAATTTCGATATGTGAAAATCTTCTCAACAAATTGTAGTCGTTTCTGATGGTGATTTCTCTTCTTGGCAAAGCTGCATCCGCCTGACTTTCCCAAAAATGACGGCCATCCACATGTACCCAGGTACCGTAACCTTCGTATCTCGGACAATCATCTACCTGATACACTTTTTGGGTCCAGGTTCCTTTTGCTTTTTCTTCGCTGATTAAAACTTTTTTCCATTCGTGGTCTTTGGTCAAACTCAGGAATTCCCGGTTTTCATAAATCCAGTCCTGACGCCAGTGCTTGATAACCACATTTTCAGCCACATACAAAAGATGTAACAAAGAAACCTTTTCTTTTGAATTTTCAATTAAAAACACAACTTCCTTAGCTTCCGAAAAATAACGGTCTTTGTACTGGTAATCCTTATCAGGCGAAAAAGTCTCTGCAAACTTAAAATTCACCTTATAAGTTCCCGCCAATGAAGCGATTAGTTCTCTTTCCATTTCTCTTTTTTGGATATTTACAATATCGTCAACAAGTATGTCCATAATTAGATTTTTTTATATTTAATTATTGTTCTCTGTTTTTTCTGAATTGACTGGGTGTTATCCCAAATTTTCTTTTAAATGCGGTACTGAAATGCTGTGGGTTTTTGTAACCTGTGATTTCAGAAATTTCTTTGATGTCCATTTTGGTCTCCGACAATAATTTTTGTGCATTTTCCATTTTCGCATCTGCCCAAAAGCCAAAAACCGTGGTGCCAAATAATTCTTTGAACTCTTTTTTCAGTGTGTATTCATTGGTACCAACCAAATGTGCAAGGTCTGAGAGTGAGTGATTTTCACCGAGATGTTCTGTGATAAATTGCTGAACTTCATACATCTTTTCGGCATCTTCGGTACGAACCACAGGCACCGGATTGCAAATCAGACAGAGTTCATTCAATTGAAGTGAAAGCAATTCAATGACCTTGGCCTTCAAAAATATTTTTTTGATAAACTGCTGACTGTCAAACCGGCAAATATCTTCTATCACCTTGACAATTCGGTGGTTGAGCAATCCGTGTTCATCTCTCAGTACCGAAAATTCGGTTTGATTCATTTTGTCGTTGAATCTTTCAAAAATCTCTTCATCTCTCGGAAAATATTCTCTGAACAAATCAGGCGACAATCCAATATAAAAGACTTCATATCTTCCTGTATTGCAATTAATTTTACCAATTGTAGGTGCAGTATAAAATATATTATGTGTGCCGGTTTTGATGCTCAAATTTTTAACAAAATCGGTATTCAATTCAGAATCACCGAGCAGGCTAAAAAACAAAACCACTTTGTGGTCATTGGCCATAAACGGAATGCTGGTGTCCTGCGAAATCTTCATACTGATCCGCATAATGTGGATTGAATCAAATTTTATTTCACGGATGGTGCCTTTACTGTCCGAACCCTTGAAATCCAAATCCCTCTCGGTATATACCTGATTGGAAGACAACTGACCTTTTGGGTTGTCGTCATTTCTTTTGAATCTTTCAAATGGGTTTTCATTAATCATATTCAATTTCAATAAAATTCACTCCGTTTGGCGTAGGTTTTTTGACTTATTGCGTAATAATCTGTTTATCAATATGTTTGCATAGTGCTGGTGCAAATATAAAATTATTTATAATAAGTCTAAATAAAGACGGGAAAACTTTATTATTAGATAATTTACTCAGGAACAAGCTACTGAAATAAAATTATAAGTTAAGTTGATAAAAATCATCTTTAGAATGGATATCACACATTATTGAATGCTAAAAACTTCTCTTTCCAACAAATTCCATTTCCCGTACTTTTTATTCCTGATAGCGTTGGCAGCCTGCTATTCGCTTGCTGTAATATTGCACCGTCAAACTATTTGAAATCAGTCTAAATAAAAAGAAGACTTTTTCAAAGATTTAAAACACAGTTAATGAGAATATTCTCAACATTTTTAATAGGACTGTTATTCGTAAATAATTACGCACAGGAAAATGATTCTATTGAATACAAGGAAAATTTAGATCCGGTGGTCGTCACCGGGCAATACAATCCGCAGTCGGTCAATAAATCGGTTTTTGAAGTGGAAGTACTCAGCCGGAAAGACATTGAAAAAATGGCGGGAAATACGCTCGAAGATGTATTGACCCAAAATCTGAATTTGAGTATTATCCCGAATTCGGGCGAAGGCCGTTCGGGTTTACAACAATTTGGATTTGATTCAGAATACATCAAAATTTTGGTGGACGGCGTGCCGATTGTGGGGGATGAAGGTTTTGGAAATGCTATTGATATTTCGCAAATCAATCTCGATGACATTCAGCAGATTGAAATCATCGAAGGTTCAATGGGTGTTCAGTTTGGCTCGAATGCGGTGACGGGTGTAATCAACATCATCACCCGAAAAAGCAGTCGTTACAAATGGCAGATTACACCTTATGTTCAGGAAGAAACCATCGGTGATGAATACAACTGGAAAAATAAAGGGCGACATATTCAATCCATTAAAATCGGTTCGAGAATTTCAGATAATTGGTATGCAGAAGCTTCCTATACCCGGAATGATTTCAGTGGTTTTTATGGCGACAGGAAAGGGAAAAATTACGCCAATCCGGAGGATGCCAACGACGGTTTGAGAGGGTATGAATGGCTGCCAAAAGTTCAAAATACCGGAAAAGCTTTATTGAATTACAAAAAAGGAAATTTCAATGCGTTTTACAAATTTGAGTATTTTGATGAAGAGACCGATAAATATGCCAACAATGTCCGATTGAATCCCAACAATACAACCATGACGATAAATCCGACTGCCAAAGATGCGATTTTCAAAACCAACCGGACTTAGCATCACCTGAATACGACCGGAAAAATCGCACAAAGGATGAATTTCAATTTCTCTGCATCTCTTCAGGAGCAAAAACGAAATGTTGAAAATTACACCTATGTTTTAAAGACCGGCGAACATACCAATGTGGTTCGGTACGACTACAATATCCGAAAAGGATTTTTTTCGAGAGGAACGCTCAACAATATTCTGAATTCAGACCGGTTCAATTTTGAAGTCGGTTACGAAATCAACCACGACAAGGGCTCGGCAAGTGGTTTGGCCGAACAAAGTGCAGGCGACAATACGAAATTAAATACCATCAATACCTACATCGGATTTGTATCATCAGAATTAAAATTAACAGATAGGCTTTCATTCCGGCCGGGGTTCAGATACATTAATTCAAATCAATTTTCGGATCAGCTGGCATTTTCATTCAGCGGGAAATATTTGTTCAATAAAGGATATGAACTAAGGGCAATCTTTGGAACCGCACCCAAACTGCCCAATTTTGAACAATTATTCTTTTATCTCGTTGACTCCAATCACGATGTGAGGGGAAATGAAAATCTGTCACCCGAAAAAGGCAAATCCGCTTTTTTACATTTGAAAAAGACTTTCAGATTCAATCATGAAAAATACAGTTACCAACCCAAATTCTCACTTTGGTATTTGGATGTGGATGATAAAATTGATTTGATCATTGTCAACACTTCACCACTTGCCTATCAGTTCCACAACATCGATTTGTATAAAACCTGGGGAATGGCTTACCGTAACAAATTCAATTTTGGAAAGCTGAGTGCAGGCTTGGGCATTAGCTTTTCGGGCGAATCAAAAGTATTGAACAGCGAAGAGGAATCAAATGATGATTATTTGTATTCGGTGCAGATCAATAGTGAATTATCGTATGATGTCCCAAAATGGGATGCTGTTTTTTCGGCCTATTTCAAATATACCGGTCCGCAATACCAGTTCGTCAGTACGCTCAATTCAAATGGAGATGTGGTGGTGGCCAAAGAAAAACAGGAAGGTTACGGCTGGCTGAACGCATCGGTCAAAAAACAGTTTTTCAACAAACAATTTGAAGTCACGCTCGGTGCAAGAAATATTTTAAATCTGAAGGAAATTAAAACCGGAACAACTTCCGGCGAAGGACACGATACCGGTGGCAGTTCGCTGTTGCTCGGTTATGGCCGGTCCTTTTTCTTGAAACTTCAATACAATCTCAATATTTAGAAAATGAAATCAAAATTTACAATATTATTGTTGTTCATCTCCGGTTTGCTTTTGTACAACTGCAAGGATGATGATGCTCTTTGGGGCGCAAACGAATTCGTGGCCGCATTCAAAAATCCGTCAGAAAATATGACGGCCCAGCAATCTGAAATAGAAATAGAACTCGTTTTTTCGGAAACCGCTGTAAGTGACGGATGGATTGATATTCAATTTCATACAACCGGTTTAGATTACGGCGAAGATGCGGATTTCACCACATTTCCCGCAGCTGAACAAGGCATCCTCAGAATTCCAATTTCAAAAAATACACAAAGCACAAATTTCAGTCTGAAAAGATTGACCGAAGTTTTGCCGGAAGACGATAAATCAGTTGAATTTTCAATTGTTGACATAGAAATGCCCGGAAAAAATACTAGAAGTCAGGGCAATCAATCGGTAATTGTTTCATTTTCAGAAACAGCGGCACTTGGAGGGACCCTCTCTCCCGAAGTTGGCGGACCTAATCAACCCAACCAAATTTATATAGAACTGCGGACCAAAACCGAAACCAAAATTCGAAGAGATACCTGGGATCTTGGCTTTTACTCCGGTGAAGATTTCAGAGTGAAGCTGAACAGTGCAGTTTATATGTTCGCCGGAAAATTGAGTTCGACCGACATTGACAATATCTCAATGGACGAAGTAGCCCAATTAAAAACCAAGATGGGTTTTCTGATTGACAATTCAAATATTTATGTCGATGATCCAACCGGAGTTATCACCGGAACTGCAATTGAAGAAATTTCAGCCAATGACATTGAAAACCATGTTTTTCTTTTGAATATGGGTTACGAAATCGGCACCGACACACCTGAGCCGGGTGGTGTTGCAATTGCCGGAGCAGAAAGGGGTTACAAAAAAATAAGAATTCTCAGACAGGGTGAAGATTACATTTTGCAATATGCAGGATTAACCGAAACCGGTCATCACGAAGTGGTGATTCCAAAATCAGACGGCTATAATTTTACTTTCTACAGTATGATTTCGGAAAATATTGTGAGTGTGGAACCCGAAGCACCGCGCTGGGATCTGAATTTCACCGTAAAAACAGAAGTGGAAGAATTGCCGGGTGCAGGATTTACCGCCTATGGTTATTCTGACTATGTGGAAACCAATCCGCTGGGTGGCGTAAAAGCTTACCGGGTTTATACCGATGAATTTAGCTATGATGGTTTTTCTGTGAACAATATTGACGAATCCAAATTTGAACTCAGTCAGCGAACTATTGGTGCCAGCTGGAGAAAAGTAACTCCGCCGGATAAATATCTGTATGACAATATCTTCTACATCATCAAAGATGCTGATGGGAATTATTACAAACTGAAATTCACTGCGTTTGAAAATGAAAACGGGGTAAGAGGTTACCCGCAATTTAAATACGATTTACTGAAATAATTTTTTAATCAAATAACAATTATATGAAAAAGTTTAATTTTTTACTGGCTGTATTAGCCGGTGCAACGATGACCTTTGCACAGGAAACCACTGTAAATTTGTCACTCGGCTCCGGTTATTCAAAAAATGTTTATTTTGACTTTGAAAGTGGTCAGTCCGAGAGTTTCAATGTAGATTCCTGGGACATTGCGTTTTTGCGTACGGGTTCTTTTGAATTTGCAGAGAGAATCAATGACGGGTTGGGCATAGAAGTTTATGAAGCATCTGCCAATCCTGATGATTATGCAACCGTAAATCCGGCAGATTTGGCGAACTGGACACAATTGTACAACAGCGATACGATGTGGGAAGCAGGTGCTTTTGATTTTGGCTCGGCATCTTATGGCTGGGGTGAGTACAATCCGGTAACCCATCATGTGACCGGTACCATCGTTTATGTTTTGAAGTATGCAAACGGTGATTTCAGGAAATTTATGATCGATGACTTTTTTGGTGGCTATACATTTAAATATGCAAAATGGAATGCGGGTTCTTCAAGCTGGGAAAGCGATCAGACCGTCACGCTTTCAAATTCTGAAAACGAAGGAAAAATGTTTAATTTTTACAGTCTGACCAACAATCAGTCAGTCATTGCATCACCCGATTTGGCGGACTGGGATTTGGTTTTTCAATCCTATATGACCGATTTGGGGATTATGTATCCGGTTGTCGGCGCTTTGCAAAGCCCTGAAGTAACGGTTGCAAAAAGCACCAATATGGATGTAAATGCCTTAGATGAATCAGATTACAAAGAAGAAATCAATACAGTAGGTTATGACTGGAAAAGCTTTAACGGCAGTGATTATGATGTGGATTCAGATACCTATTATTTCCTGAAATACGCCAACGGCAAGGTATTTCGTTTTCATTTTCTTACATACGAGGGCTCTTCAAACGGAAATTTCTCTTTGGGCTTTGAAGATGTGACCGACCAGATGTCAACTGTAAATTTTGATGCCAATAATTCACTGAGCATATACCCGAATCCGGTTAAAGGCGGTAATTTAAATCTTTTGTATGAGTCAAATACTCCGGCCAAAACATCAGTTGAAATCTATGACATGACCGGAAAAATAGTGGTTAAAAAAGAGTTGCCTTCAAACGGATATTTTAACCATCAAATTAATTTAAATAATCTTTCAAAAGGTATATATATTCTGAAATTCAACTCAGGGAAATATACTGAATCCAAGAAGATTATTGTTGAATAGTCCTTGTTCTAAATATAATTTTTAACTGCGTTTCGTTTGAGACGCAGTTTTTTGTTTTTGATGCAATATGGCCCGAGCCTACGGCTCTCATTATTTTGGGATGGATTATTTTCCATGCAATAAATTCCATAGCTACAATATCGGTCGTGCCGATGGCACTGGTATTTAAAAAACAATCTGAAAATTTAGGTCGAAAAGAAAAACTCAGTCCCGGAGGGACGATAGATATTTTAATCCCGGATTTCAAGCCGGGGAAGGAAAAACAAACCAAAAACCACCAAACTATTCCAAACTTTTATATTAATTTTGTGAATTCATTTGATGAATAAGAAAACCAAAATATATTTTCCCGCGTTGGGACTTTTGCTGCTCTATTTGTTCAGCATGGTGCCGATGGTTCTTATTCACCATCATGAACACCAAGCGGTTTCATTTTTTGATGCAGATTCCTGTCAAAAAGCAATTTACTATGGCGTTCAGGACAATCACGAAGGACATTTAAGTCAGATTCAGGATAAGTGTTTGCTTTGTGATCATCACACACCTCCGCCACAACTGCTTTTTGAAACCCGTTTCAGTTTCATTACAACAATTTTTCATGCTGAATATTTTTGTGGGTATGAAAGCTTACATTCTATTGATCTGATTGGTAATTCCAATAAGGATCCGCCGGTTATCTGATTCTTTTTGAAAAAATTGCAAATAAATTTCCTTTGGAAATTGAAGAAGCAATTCGAAATTAAGGTGTTGTTTTTTAGTCATATTACAACGCCGTTCAAGCATTTTAACTAAAAAAAGAAATCAGTAATGAAAATTATAAAACCAATTATAGGTCTTGTTATTCTATTGGCAAGCACCATTTCCTTTGCCCAAATAACGATTTCAGGGCAGATCAAAGACGAATTTACCGAAGAACCGCTACCTGAGGTTTCAGTTTATCTACCCGATTTGAAAAAATCCGTTCTGACCAATGAGAATGGATATTATACAATTGAAAACCTTAGGAAAGGTTCTTACATTTTGGAAATCAAAGCATTCGGATATAAATCCATTATCAGAAAAATCGAATTAACAGAAAGTACTGTAATGGATTTCTCATTGGAAGAAACAGTAACCGAACTTAATAATGTAGTTATCACAGGTGTTTCCCGTGCGGCCGAATTAAAACGAAATCCAATGATTATCAAGCCTATAGGCAACACAACCCTAAGCAGAGGAAATGCCACGAATCTGATTGATGGTTTGAAAGCCGTTCCGGGTATCAGTGAAATCACCACCGGACCGAATATATCCAAACCGGTTATTCGCGGTTTGGGTTACAATTGGGTGATTACGCTCAACAACGGCATCAAGCAGGAAGGGCAACAATGGGGTGATGAACACGGAATTGAAATCGATGAATATTCGGTGGACAGAGTGGAAATCATCAAAGGACCGGGCAGTTTGATGTACGGTTCTGACGGAATTGCGGGCGTATTAAATTTCCTGCCACCCAAAGCGCCGGTAAACGGCGATATCAAAACCCGGTTGCTGACCAATTATCAGAGTAACAACAATTTGATAGGAACTTCGGTGGTTAATTCCGGGAATCTCAACGGTTTTCAATGGTCGGGCAGAATTTCAAATAAATTGGCAGGAAACTATGAAAACAAATACGATGGCAAGGTTTATAATTCGGGGTTCAGAGAATTGAACGGAGATTTGACACTTGGCATCAGTAAAAGTTGGGGACATTCCTATCTGACGGTGAGTTCATACAATTCGAAACTTGGAATTGTGGAAGGCGAAAGAGATGAAAACGGAAATTTTATTTACGAAAACGCAGATGGAGAGGAAATTACAGCAACAAATGAAGATTTAAGAAGTTATGCCATTGGCACACCTTATCAAAAAGTAAATCATTTCAGTGTAGCTTCCAATAATTATTTTATTTTGGACAAAGGCAGCATCAATGCCGATTTTGGGTTTCAGAACAATCGCCGAAGGGAATTTGAAGAAGCCGAAAATCCGGATGAAGCAGGTTTGTCGCTTACTCTGAATACATTAAATTATAATGTCCGGTATAATTTCCAAAGATTGAATAACTGGGAAATTTCTGCCGGCATCAGCGGAATGCAGCAGACCAATAAAAACAAGGGCGAAGAATTTCTGATTCCCGATTATAATTTGTTTGACATCGGTGGATTTGTGTTTGCCCAAAAATCTTTCGAACAACTGACTTTGGCAGGTGGTTTCAGGTTTGATAATCGAAATATGGATACCAAACAGCTGTATCTGAATGAAGATGAAGAACCTGTGACTATTCCCGATGAAGGTTCTGAATTGAAATTTGCACATTTCAACAAAAACTACAACGGTTTTTCGGGAAGTATCGGTTTGTCCTATCAGTTGAGCAAAAATTCGACTTTGAAATTGAATCTTTCACAGGGATTTCGAGCACCCAATGTAGCGGAACTTGCATCGAACGGAAAACACGAAGGCACCTTTCGGTATGAAATCGGAAACCCGGATTTGAAGTCCGAAATCAGTCGTCAAATCGATTTGGCCTATTTCTTAGATTCGGAGCATATTACTTTGGAAATCACGCCGTTTATAAATTTCATCAATCATTATTCATTTCTTGAAAAATTAAAAGACGAAAACGGAAATGATGTAATTCCCGACCCTATGGAACCCTCACCGGCTTTCAGTTACACTTCGGGACAAGCCACTTTATCGGGTGGAGAAATATATTTGGATTTTCATCCTCATCCATTGGACTGGTTACACATCGAAAATTCGTTTTCGTATGTCAGTGCAATTCAGAAAAATAAAAGTGACAGTATGAAATATCTGCCCTTTATTCCTGCACCGCATTATCGTGGCGGCATCAAGGCTGAGTTTAAAAATCTGAATAAAACCATTTCAAATTTTTATATCCAAATGAATGCAGATCATTATTTCGCTCAAAATCATGTTTATACTGCCTTTGACACCGAAACTGCTACGCCATCTTACACTTTGCTCAGCGCAGGTCTGGGCGCGAGTTTCAGTTGGTTTGATATAAAAGATTTCATCAGTTTGTATTTGAGTGGAAACAATCTGACCAATGTAGCTTACCAAAGTCACCTGAGCCGTTTGAAATATGCAGATCAAAACCCGGCAACCGGCAGACAAGGTGTATTTGATTCAGGCAGAAATTTCAGCATAAAGATGATAATGCGTTTTTAATTTATTAGAAACAATGATTCACAATACTTGGCTAATAAATCAACGCAGCAATCTTATCAAAATCTAAGAGCTGGTTGATTGTATGTTTATTTATATTAATTTCCGAACTTAGCGCTTATGAAAATACTGCATACAGCCGACTGGCATTTGGGTAAAAAACTCGACTATTTTTCGAGAATGAAAGAGCAGATTGCTGTAATGGATGAAATCTGTCAGATTGCCGATCAAAAAGCCGTCGATTTGGTTATTGTTGCCGGTGATTTATTTGATGCTTTCAATCCGCCAACCGAAGCGATTGATTTGTTATACAAAACACTGAAAAAGCTGACCAACAACGGGAAACGACCTGTGATTGCAATTGCAGGAAATCATGATTCACCGTCACTTATCGATGCGCCTGATCCGCTTGCCCGTGAATGCGGAATCATCATGACCGGCAGTCCTAATTCAGAAATTAAACCGTTTCAACTAACGGATTTTGAAATTATAAAATCCGCTCCCGGATTAATCGAAATTCAGCTGAAACATATTGACTATCCGGTACGAATTATTCATACAGCTTATGCAAATGAAGTCAGACTGAAAGAATATCTCGGAGATGAAGACCGTGAGTCAAAATTAAATCAGATTTTAAAACAAAACTGGCAAAACCTGGCTGATGAATTTTGTGATGAAAAAGGCGTAAATCTTTTGACCGCGCATCTCTTTATGATGAAAAAGGGAACCGAAATCCCGGAAGAACCCGAAGGTGAAAAACCAATTCGGGTCGGAAATGCTGATTTGATTTATTCTGAAATTATTCCGGCCCAAATTCAGTACACTGCACTTGGTCATCTTCATGGTTTCAGAAACATCGGTTCTGAACAAAAACCGGTTGTATATTCTTCGTCGCCATTGTGTTACAGCTTCAGCGAGGCGGGACAGCAGAAATTTGTTTCGGTTGTAACTGCCGAACCCGGAAAAGATGCCGAATATGAAAAAATAGAATTAAAAAATGGAAGACCGTTGTCCAGAAAGCAATTTGATGATGTTGATGAAGCTGTGAACTGGCTTGAAGAAAATCAAAATCATTTGGTGGAACTGACGATTGAAACCGAAAATTTTCTGACGGCTGATGAAAGAAGAAGATTAAGTCAGGCTCACTCAGGGATTATTTATTTGATTCCAAAAGTTAAAAATCCGGGTAATTCGAATTCAGAATTAAAGGAGATTGATTTGAGTCAGCGGACAGAGGATTTGTTTACAGCCTATTTTAAATCAAAAAATGAAGGCCTGGAACCAAATCCTGAATTGATGGATTTATTAAAAGAAATTACCGGAAATATTTAAACAAAAGAAAATTGATTCCATTAAAATTAACGATTGAAGGATTGTATTCCTATCAGAAACAGCAAATTATAGATTTTGAAGAATTAACTGCTGCCGGTTTATTCGGAGTTTTTGGTGCGGTCGGTTCAGGGAAATCATCGATTCTCGAAGCGATTTCTTTTGCACTGTACGGTGTAACTGAAAGATTAAATAAGCTTGACAAAAGGAGTTACAATATGATGAATCTGAAATCGAATCGTTCTTATATTGAATTTGATTTTCTGAATTCTGAAAATGAAAAATTTAAAACGGTTAGAGAATACAGAAGAAATTCAAAAAGATTTGATGATGTCAGCCCGGTTCATTCGACTTTTTATAAAGAGACAAACGGTGAATGGATTCCGCTTGAACACACAAATGCAGAAGAAATAATCGGTTTGAGTTATTCGAATTTTAAACGGACCATCATCATTCCGCAGGGACAATTCAAGGAGTTTTTGGAACTCGGTGTAACCGACAGAACCAAAATGATGAAAGAGATTTTTAATTTACATCGTTTTGATTTACAGGATAAAACTTCTTCATTAATGAGTGCAAATAAGTCAAAACTGGATATTCTGGAAGGACAATTAAGCGGTTTTGAAGAGGTTAATGCTGAGCTTTTGGATGAAATTGAAAAAAGATTTCAGGAAGAAATAAAAGAAAGGAATCAGCTCAAAGAAAAGCATGAAAAAGCAGCTGAAGAATTCAGAAAGCTAAAAGATAAAAGAAATAATTTTCTGTTGTTGCAATCAAATTTGGAGAAATTAAAAGAATTTGAAAACAGGGAAGAGGCTGTGGAAAAGCAACTCAAACTTTTGGAAAGATTTGAGAAAACCCGATTAGAATTTCAGCAAATAATAAAATCTGAAAATGATCTGAATTTAGAAATCAAATCTAAAACTGATGAATTAAATACTAAACAAAAGGATTATAATCAGTTAAAAGAGGATCTAACTTTAACTGCAGAAAAACTGAGTGTGCTGAAACCAAAATTTGAAAATCTCGAAATTCAAAAGCAAAAGGTGATTGATTTAGAGGTGATTGCAGATTTGAGAAATCTGAAATCAAAGATTAATGATACCAAAGAAAGACTTGAAAAGGGCAGGAGTCTTATCCAAGCCGGGAAAAACAGTTTAACCGAAAAAGAAAATCAGATTCTGAAAGCTGATACAGAATTAAAAAAATTAAAAGAAAATAAAACAGATTCCGGAATTTTGATTGCAGCAGAAGGCTGGTATCAAAAAAATAAAACTCTTGCCGAGCAGTTGAAAAGCAAAGAGAAATCAATTCTTGATTTCAATAAACAATGTGATGAGTTAAAACTAGAATTAAAGAAATTGGAAGTCAGTCCCGAAAGTTTTGAAAAAGATTTTTCAGAAAAATTATCAGCACTTGAAACCCAAAAACAAAAACTGATTTCGGATGAAAATCATTTGCAACTCGAGCAGAAATTAAATGAATATGCACATACTTTGCACGACGGCGAACCCTGTCCGTTATGCGGTTCTCAGGAACATCCGAATGTGTTATCAGGAAAGGATTTGAGCGAAGAAATCTCACTGTTAAAAGATAAACAAACGAAGATCGAAAATGAGATCGGCAAACTGAATCAGCTAAAAAATAAGGTTGAAAACAATCTGGATACCCAAAAGATTTATCAGGATCAGATCAACAAAGAACAAAATGAATTAAAAGAAATTCAGACCAAACAAAATGAATTGAAAAACGAATTTGTGTGGAAAAATTTTGATGCTGAAAATTCTGAGAAATTTGAAGAATTCAAGAAAAATTCGCTTGAAACAGAAAAACAGACCGATAAAAAACAAAATGAGCTGAACCGGCTTTCAGAAGAATTAAAAGAGATTAAAAATAAATTAGATAATTACAACGAAAGACTCAGAGAGCTCGAATTATCAGATAATCAGTTAACTACTGAATTCAGAACCAAAGATTCAGGTTTGAAAACTTTAAAATTCATTGATTTTGAAAATGTTGAAACTGAAAATATTTCAAAACAGACGGCGGATTTAAAAACTGAAATTCAAAAAGTTGAAAATGATTATAAAATTACTGAAAAGCAATTTAATGAATTGAATGTCAAAGAATCAGGTTTGAAGTCGGCTCTCGAATCTCTTGTCAAAACAGTTGAAGAATTAGAATCAAAATCCTCGAAAATCTCAAAGGAAATTCAGGAAAAACTGACTGCCGGAAAATTTGAATCAAAAGAAGAGATGCTCGCTGTTCTGAATTTGTCAATAAATCCCACAGAAGTCAGAAAACAAATTGATGATTTTCGAATTGGTTTTGAAACTTTAAAAAATAAAATCAATGAACAAAAAGAGGATTTAAAAGATTTTGAATCAAATGATGAAGTTTTTGAAAGTGAAAAG
The DNA here is from genome assembly GCA_964346785.1 of uncultured Weeksellaceae bacterium. GTDB lineage: Bacteria > Bacteroidota > Bacteroidia > Flavobacteriales > Weeksellaceae > Moheibacter. Next base: position 19,479 of record CAYFWH010000025.1, read on the forward strand.
CAAAAACTTGAAAATATAAATAAGGAGCTTGATAAACAGATAGATAAAACTTCAAAAACCGAAGGAGAGTTAAAACGGTTAAAAACTGAATTTGAAAAGAAGAAAGAATTAATCAAAACACAAACAGAGTTAAATAAACGGCGGGATAATCTTAAAATTTTGTTCAATCTCTTCAAAGGTCAAGGTTTTGTGAATTATGTTTCTGGTGTTCATCTCCGTCAGTTGTGCGACCATGCTAACCAGCGATTTCACAGGATGACCAGAAATCAGCTCAGTCTTCAGCTGAATGAAAATCTTGATTTTGAAATCATCGACTATCTGAATGAAGGTCGCAGCCGGAGTGTGAAAACGCTTTCGGGCGGTCAGTCTTTTCAGGTATCGCTCAGTCTGGCACTGGCATTGGCCGAGAGTGTTCAGAGTCAGTCAAAGTCTGACAAAAATTTCTTTTTTATCGACGAAGGTTTTGGAACTCAGGATTCAGAAGCGGTCAACATTGTTTTTGATACTTTGATGCAGCTTCAAAAAGAAAACAGAATTGTCGGAATTATTTCGCATGTCAGCGAACTGAAAGACAGAATTCCGGTTTCGTTGCAGATAATAAAAGATGAAAAGGAGGGAAGTTTAATTCAAAAAAATTAAAAAACCACCACTTAAAAAAATGATGGTTTGATATTTTCGGCTTAGAGAAAATTAATCTCTCCAGTAGTTATTGGCCTCAGCCACAGTTCTGAATTCAATTGCAACCACTTCGGCCGATGCAATCAGCTGTGCAGAATCGGTTGCATATTTTTCTCTGAGTTGTTTTTTGATTTCAGGATCTGACTGTATTGCACCGATGGTTTTTCTTGCCATCAGAATTGCAAGTTCGCGTCCTTCCTGAGGAGTAGCCGTAATCAGGCTTTTCAGCCAGGGTTCATTTGACATATTTTTATGATTTTAATTAAACAATATAGTAAAAACCAAAAATAGTTAAATTTTATCGGATTTTGGATTTATTCGAACTCTTCTTTTAGGAATTTTCCGGTAATACTGTCTTTATTTTTTATAATTTCCTCAGGTGTTCCGGTTGCAATGATTCTGCCTCCTTTTTCGCCTCCGTCCGGCCCGATATCTATGATGTGGTCAGCCAGTTTGATTACATCCATATTGTGTTCGATGATGATGACCGTATTGCCAAAATCAACGATGGTATTGATTACATCCATCAGGACTCTGATGTCTTCAAAATGCAGTCCTGTGGTTGGTTCGTCGAGGATGTAAATTGTTTTTCCGGTTTGTCTCTTGCTCAGTTCTGATGCGAGTTTTACCCTTTGCGCTTCACCACCGGACAGTGTGGTTGACTGCTGGCCGAGTGTGATATAGCCCAAACCGACATCCTGAAGCGTTTTGATACTTCTGTGAATTTTTGGAATTGCTTCAAAAAACACAACTGCTTCGTTTACAGTCATCTCAAGTATATCTGCAATTGATTTCCCTTTGTATCTGACTTCAAGAGTTTCACGGTTAAACCTTTTGCCGTGACAGGTTTCGCACGGCACAAAAACATCAGGCAGAAAATTCATCTCAATCATTTTTAAACCCGCTCCCTGACAGGTCTCACAGCGACCACCTTTGACATTGAATGAGAATCTCCCGGGTTTATAACCTCGTATTTTTGATTCAGTCAATTCTGAAAAAAGATTTCTGATATCTGAAAACAGATTGGTGTAAGTAGCCGGATTTGACCTTGGTGTACGGCCGATTGGAGATTGGTCAACTTCAATAACTTTATCAAGAAATTCAAGGCCTTCAATTTTTTTATAAGGCATAGGTGTTTTTTCGGCCCGATAGAAATGAGAACTCAAAATAGGATACAAGGTTTCTGAAATCAAAGTCGATTTTCCACTTCCTGAAACGCCGGTTATGACAATGAGTTTTCCGAGTGGGATTTCAAGGTCAACATTTTTCAGATTATTTCCTGTTGCTCCATAAAGTTTCAGTGAATGGCCGTTTCCTTTTCTTCTTTCATTCGGAATTTCAATTTTCTTTTTACCGTTGATGTAGTCTGAAGTCAGTGTTTCAGCATTTTTTATATTATCAGCCTTTCCCTGCCAAACAATTTTTCCGCCGCTTCTGCCAGCTTTGGGGCCGATATCGATGACATAATCTGATTAGAGTATCATGTCTTTGTCGTGCTCAACTACGAGCACTGAATTTCCGATATCTCTTAATTTTTTAAGAGAATCAATCAGTTTGACATTGTCTCGCTGATGCAATCCGATAGATGGTTCGTCCAGTATGTATAAAACATTGACAAGCTGTGAACCAATCTGGGTTGCAAGCCTGATTCTTTGTGCCTCGCCTCCTGAAAGTGATCTGGAAGGTCGGTCAAGTGCCAAATAGTTTAAACCAACATCAAGTAAAAAACCAAGTCTGGTCTTGATTTCCTTCAGAATCTCAAATGCGATTTTCTTTTGGTTTTTATTGAGTTTTTTATCGAGTGTATTGAGCCAGTTCAATAAAAATTGCAAATCAAAATGTGCAACTTCACCGATGTGTTTATTATCGATTTTGAAATGAAGTGCTTCTGAATTCAAACGATATCCCTGACAATCAGGACAGACTATTTTTTTTGAGAATTTTTTAATAACCATATCAGACATCGGATCTTCCCTGTCATTCATGATATTTTCCAGATAGGGTATAATTCCCTCGAAATCAATTTTATATACTTTTTTAACATCTGCAAATTTTAGCTGAACATCTACGGTTTCATTGGTGCCGTACATGATGTCATTCAAAAGTTCTTTTTTTAATTTTTTAAATGGCGTATCGGTTGATTCACCATATTTTGTATAAATATTTTCGATTTGATTTTTAATTCTTGAAGTATATTTCAATTCTTCAATTGGTGCAATCATTCCGTTTTTCAACGAAAGATTCTGATTTGGAAAGATTTTTTCCGGGAGTGGAATTCAAATCGATTGCTGAAATTGATAAATTCCATCAGGGGCTATCAAAAGTCCTTCAGGAGGAATTTAAGGAAAGTGAAGCTGATCTTGCCACAACTTATGTAATGCTTGGAAGTGAGATTAAAAAGATAAAAGAGCAAATTGCAGAAATAAAAAATATTCCAAACGTTACACAAGCTGTATTGAAAGAATATGCTCGTATTACAACGGAATTAAATAACCTTAAGGCCGCTAACGAGAATTACACAACTTTTGGTCAGTTGA
>CAYFWH010000025.1:22703-22955 GCA_964346785.1 uncultured Weeksellaceae bacterium
TTGGTGCAATCATTCCGTTTTTCAACGAAAGATTCTGATTTGGAAAGATTTTATCAAGATTGGCAACTTTGAGTGTCCCCAATCCATTACAACTTGGACATGCACCTTTGGGAGAATTGAATGAAAAAGAATTCGGTTCGGGAGCGGGATAGGATATACCGGTTGACGGACACATCAAATTTCGGCTGTAATAGCGAATTTCTGAACTGTCATAATCATAAACCATAATGATGTCGTCGCCCTGTTTCATTG
>CAYFWH010000026.1:0-997 GCA_964346785.1 uncultured Weeksellaceae bacterium
CAACAGAATGCCAATATTCTGTACTTCGTGCTCATCATACTTTTCTGAAATTCCGGCAAGTAATCCGCGATAAGTATAATCGAAACGGGTTACATAAAGTGTAGCATCAGCATATTTCATCAGGTCGTAGGCATCAGTTACCAAACCAACCGGCGGCGTATCGAGTACGATAAAAACATATTCTGTTTTCAACTGTTCCAGCATATCATCCAGAGTTGAACTTAACAACAATTCTGAAGGATTGGGTGGAATCGGACCGCCTGTAATCACATCCAAAGTTTCAACTTTTGTTTTCTGGATAACTTCTTCAAGCTCTGAATTTCCTGACAGAAAATTTGACAAACCTAATTTATTGGTCAGTTCAAATTCATCAAATATTTTAGGCTTCCTCATGTCCATACCAATCAGAATTGTTTTCTTACCACTGATTCCAAGCGCAGTTGCCATATTCATTGATACAAAGGTTTTTCCTTCACCTCCGATTGATGAAGTAATCAGAAGGACTTTGGTATTTGATTTATTTGAGCTTTTAAACAAGAATTGAAGATTACTTCTGACTGCTCTGAATGCTTCTGAGATTCCGGATTTGGGTCTGTCAAAAACTACGAGAGGATTTTCTTCAGTATTTGAAGCAATAACACCCATAAAAGGGATATTGGTTACTTTGACAACATCCGGTATGCCTTTTATTTTTGTATCAAGGACTTCTCTTAAAAATAAAAATAATGTCGGCAGTAAAAGAGCGAGCCCGACAGCCATCATTAAATTAGACTTTTTGTCCGGTGAAATTGGTCCCTGATTCAGAAACTTCGCACTGTCAATAACCGTAATATCAGATATGTTTGATGCGATTTGTAATTCAGCCTGACTGTACTGAGACAATAATGTATTGTACAAAGCGTCGTTAATGGCATAACCTCTGGACACATCCAGAAATTCTTTTTCCTGCTCGGGCAACTGATAAGCTTTTCTGTCATATTCTGCCAATTTGCTATTG
>CAYFWH010000026.1:1007-2458 GCA_964346785.1 uncultured Weeksellaceae bacterium
ATCCCGAGCTCTTTGTTCATTTTATTTCGGGTTGTACCTATCAGATGTTGAATATTTGCTTTGGAATCAGCAATTTTCATATCTATCTCATTAATTTCTCTGGAACCCTCTTTGTAAAGTAGCCTAAGATTATCTCTTTCAATTTCAAGAGTCCTTAATTTATTGACTTCTCCGCTGAAATTCCCCTCATCATGACCAAATATTTGTAAATCAATCATTCCGGTAGAGCCTGACTGATAAACATTGTTACTAACAGAATTCAGCATATTGATTTTCTGCTGATAGTCAACTCTTTCCTTTTCTAAAGATTTTACATTTCCAAGAATTTCCCCTTTTTCACCCGAGAAATCATATATTTTAGTGTCCTTTTGAAGTTTTTGATATTCCTGAGAAGAACTGTCAACTTTGGCTTTTACTATTCCAATTTGATCACCTATATATGCCAGCGTTCTTTTGGCAATTTCATTTTTTTCATCGAGTTCGTTGATTTGAAGCAAATCAAGAGATGCATTCACTATTTCTATAGCTTCTTGCTGACTGTAAGCAACTTTAGTCAATTTCAGTATTGAACTTCCTTTTGAAGTTGGTGAAACCGTTATACCGCTTCTTACACGATTAGTTGCTGCATCCAAATCGGAAAGTAGAAATGAATAATTCGAAGAAGAATTAAACGGAACGGAGCCTTTAACGATTTTGAATCTGTAGTCGTCAGAAGTTATCCAACTGTCAAATTTAGCTGATTTTGGAAATTCAACTTTTTTATTTCTTCCAATTACCGAGTCTGAATTATAATTATAGATTCTGTTGACAGAAACAGAATTCAAAGGAATAATTTCAAACGAGTTATCTTTTGTTTTTTTTATTTCCAATTCCACGCCCAAAGTCTGATTATGGAGTGTATCAACAATCACTCTGAAAGGAGAGATATCTTTATGTGAATTTGATTTTTTTAATCTTCCTTCTTCCAGATAAACTATATATGCTTCAACTCTTTTTGCTACATTAAATGAATGGGTTCTTGATTCAAGTATTTTTGTTAAAATATCAATTTTACCGCCACCGCCGCCCCAAATAAAATTAATTGAGTTGCTTCCAAGATTCGTATTACCCGAAGATTTTGATGAAACATTGAAACTGGTTTCTGCGCGGTATGTACGATCCAGATGCCAGTTGTTAATATAAATTGCAATAAAAACGGTTAGCAGAAAGAATAATACATAAAGGTACCAGTTTCTTATAATTCTTGATATAAAGCGTTCAATATCAAAAAAGAAAGCATTATTCATCTTAGACTTGGCTGACTGATTTTTATTTATTTGATTCGTCTCACTCATTTTGCTTTCCTATATAATTACAGTTTTTTAAAGAAAAAATAAATTCCTATGACTGCTGTTACTGCACCCATTACAGTCGAAATTGTCTGAACCGGATTTATACCGATTCCCCATTGT
>CAYFWH010000026.1:2468-3454 GCA_964346785.1 uncultured Weeksellaceae bacterium
AATGGTAATAGCTGGGGGCTGTATCCAAAAGTACTCAGAAGTCGTAACAGAGGCCTGTGGAATATCAACTTCAGCTCTTTGAGTTCCTTCGGGTGTTGTCCTCAAAATTTGAATGTGTTTACGGTCTGCAACCGGAGACAAATCTCCTGCTCTTGAAAATGCTTCAAGCAAACTCAGCTCATATTGACCGACATAATAACTACCTGATCCTGCCTCACCGACAATCGTAAAATTAATACCTGACATATTAACTTCTATATAGGCAGCTGATTCTTCGTATATTTTATAAAATTCTGATTCAATTTTTGCTCTTGCCTCCTTCAGGGTAGAATTGAGTAAATAAATTTTTCCGATTCTCGGCAATTCTATATTACCATCATCCTGGATTCTGACTCCCCGTCCTAACGATTGGTTATTTCCGCTACCTGTACCAACACTTGTTGTTACAGTAAAATCTTGTAATTCTTCCAAATCCAGACCTTTGCGGGTAGAAATTCTGATATTGATAATATCATTTATCTGTAGATGATATTCAGGTCGGTTAAATTCAATCATCCCGTATTCATTGAGTTTCAGTTTCTCATCGGGTTGAATATATTTTATATCTTTTAAGGGAATACAAGATGTCATCAGCATAGCTGAAAACACAAACAACCAAGCTAAGTGTTTCTTCAGGTTCAATGCTTTTGGTTTTAATTGGCTAATATAATGGTTTTTCAATTTATTTATCATTTTCAATTTTCAGTCTTTTTTTGTTCATAAATTCAACCAAAACCAATGGCAGATAAGATAAAAACAGAGCTGCCATTACCAATATAAATAACATTAGATTTATGTTCAAATGTCTGATTGTGTAGCTTAGTAAAATCAATAATACATTTGCAGCACATATTAACATTGCTGTTTGTAAATGATTGAATCCCAGCCTGAGCACTCTGTGATGAATGTGATTTCTGTCAGCTTTGAGTGGAGACTTTCCCTGCATC
>CAYFWH010000026.1:3464-22682 GCA_964346785.1 uncultured Weeksellaceae bacterium
GATCACCGTCGCTTGTATATGATTGAGATTCAGCCTCAACACTCGATGGTGAATATGATTTTTATCTGCAGAAAAAGGAGATTTTCTTTTCATTAGTCGAATAATAATTACACTGAGTGTATCAATTAACGGAACTATTAAAATTGCAATTGAAACAACCGGTGCGCTTTTAATCATTACCCACGGCAAAGCTGAAAGACTCATAAATGTAATCGACATAAAAGCAATCAGAAATCCGACGACCATCGAGCCGGTGTCACCCATAAAAATTTTATACTTCTCAGATAAATTGAAATATAAAAAGGCCAATAAAGAAGCTAAAATTGAAATGGCAAGCATTCCCATCTGGTAATCATACAGCCTGAAAAATATAAAAACAAAACTAATCGAAATTAAAGCTCCAACTGAGCCGGCAAGACCATCAATGCCATCAATCAAATTGTATGCATTAATAATTAAAATAATTACAAAAACAGTAAATAATACACTAAACAAATAAGGTAGTTCATAGATACCCAAAAGACCAAAAAAACTTTCAATTCTTATATCTGAGCCTACCACAATAATCAGTGAAGCAATCAATTGAGCATATAATTTTTTTTTGGGAGCAACTACCAGCAAGTCATCCATCAGACCAATAAAAAACAAAAGTACCAGTGCAGCCGGAAAAAAGTTTATTTTAAAAAGCATATCCGGACTGAAAATGCAGCTTACTATGGTTATTGCAAAATAAATTGCAACACCACCCAAACGAGGTACTTTCTGAGTATGAGAACTTCTTAACCCGGGAACATCCATCAGTTGTTTACGGTAAGAAACTCTGATAATTTTTGGTATTGCAGTAAAAGTTATTAAAAATGAAATCAGAAAAGACAATATAACTTTCAGATACAGGGAAGAATACCCAAGAAAGCTAGCGATTGTTTCCAAGTTTAAATTTTTCATATTTTCTAATTCCATTCAACGCCCAATGGAGCGTGTAGTAAGTTGATTTAAGCAAAGATAAACCTAAAAAATCATAATAGACTGCAAATTGCTTTTTTAATATTTTAATCTTATTTCTCGAATAAGATGATTTACGAATTCTGTAAGTCGCAAGTGTTTCGGAAATTGCCCTGGCTTTCGGAATTTTTTTCAAAACTTCAATCCACATCGCATAATCTTCTCTCAGCTCTACATCGGGAATTATAACTTTACCGATTCTTCGGGCATCATACATCGCAGTAAGCATTGGTATCGGACAGTTATAAAGAATTCTGTTGTAATCTATCTGATCTTCAGCTATAAAATCATTCAACAACGGATTTAAATCTTCATCCACTCTTTTATATGAAGCATAAACCAACTCTTCCTGGTTGTTTTTTAAATAATTATATGATTTTTCCAAAAAAATTGAATCCCATAAATCATCACTATCTATAAATGTTATGTATCCGCCATTTGCATTTTCCAATCCTTTATTTCTTGCAACCGCAGCACCCGAATTTTCAGATAATTGTATCAGATTGATTCTTTTGTCAGTCAGGTGTTTTTGAATAATTTCTACCGATTTGTCAGTCGAACAATCATCGACAATCCACCATTCCCAGTTTGAATAACTTTGATTTAATACAGACTGTATGGTTTCTTCAATGAATTTTTCTGAATTATAACATGGAGTAATTATTGAAATTAAATCGTTCACGATAGAAATTTTAATTATTTAGATTGAAAAAAACCATAAGGAGCCCATTTATACAGACTGGTTCTGTAATTTCCAAAACCTGATTTATCGCCCCACACATTATAGAAATTTATATACAGAGCCAAAGTATAGATTGTAAACATTGTATAAACAAAGTTTTTGAAAAAAGGTGATTCACTCAAAGCTTTTACAATTCTTGGGATAACAAATATGATGTAAACAGTGAAAAATCCGGGAAGTCTTGATGCAAAAATACCTTCGCCGAAAAAGAAATAAATCACAACGCCAAAAAGATAAATATTTCTGAAATATGCAAACAACGGATCTATTTTTGACACTCGTTTATTGAACATCAAAATTGCAATCACTGTAAGAACTTTCACAATATCACCCAAAATGCTTTTTTCTGTAAATTCATTTGCATAATCACTGTACGATTCTCCTACCCCAAAAGGAAGAATACTCATGATACCATCTATAGCAGTACTCAGTCCAACAGCGTTTGCAATGACGGCACTGCTCACTAACAAAATAATAAAAGTATTATTAAATTTAATTTTCACTAACCAGTAAGCAAACAAAAAGGCTACAACTGCTTTGTGAAAAAGAAATGCAATTACAAAACAAGCAAAGAATTTCCAAAATTTTCTGTCAACAATATATTTGATAGAAAAAAACATAACCGCATTTGCTAGTCCCTGACGAACATGAACATGTTCTTCAAAAAAATAAGTCGGAATGGTGTACATCAACAGCGCCATAAAGACATAACCTCCATAACGCCAAATAGCTATTGACTTTAATGTTAGTGCCAGGCCTGCAATAAATAATGTGAAAAACGCATACCCCAAACCAAATGTACTTACCAGTTTATTTAGATATAAATATCCAATTTCCATATCCCAGGATTTGGAAAGTTCCTTGAGTTCACTAAATGGAGTTACAGCTGTATCTTCAAATGCATTCCAGTACGGAAACCAGTCCGGGCTAAGACCATAGGCCAAGCCGGCAGTGAAAATCATCAAAACAATGATTGTCCTGAACCATATTTTATTGGGTTCAGCATTTCTGTTGAATTCATATATTGATGAAATCAAAATCAGAAACACAATCAGATTATAAATGAAACTCATTGATTCAGGTTAATTGTAAGAATTTTAAATTTATAAAACTCAATAAATAAAATATCATTTTTTTATAAGGCAAAGAAAACAAATAATTATGATTGAATCTTTTATAATTGAAAATTTCAGACTTAGAAATTTTCTCATTGATCAATTCTGACTTCAATTTTTCAATCATTTTCTTCTTTAACTCTTTGTCTTTTACATATCCAACATAAGCTAAATACGAATAATAGCCTTGCAAAATAAAGAAACGGTTCCATTCAGTTGTTTGGCTACTGTAGCCGCTTTTTAAAAACGATTCTTTTACATTTTCAATCGCAACAAACATATCCAAACCTTTCACGGTATGTGTTCTTGAAATTGAATCCTGTCTTTCAAAATATTTATAAAACGGCTGATTGATTTTGGCTAAAACTTTTGATTTCAATATCAATTGCGGTATCAATTCGATGTCTTCGAAGTGAATACCTTTTTTGAATCGAAGCGTTTCAAATAATTCTCTTTTAAAAATTTTATTACACGCAAAACAACTCATTTCGCCAAAAATCGTAAAATCTTTTTGTAAATCTATTCTCTCCGGTAATTGTGGTGATTGTGGCAAAGAACGGAACACCTCTTCCCTCTCATTGACTTTTTCCAAATCACACAAAGCAATTTCTGAGTCATGTTCAATCGCTTTCTCATAAAGCATTTCAAACATCTTCTTATCCACAAAATCATCACTATCAACAAATCCTATATACTCTCCGTTCGCTCTTTCAATTCCAAAATTTCGTGCATCGCTCAGTCCTCCGTTGGGTTTTTGAAAAGCTTTAATCTGATTGTATTTTTCAGCATATTCATCAATTATTTTTTGAGCATCGTCGGGTGAACCGTCATTGACTACAATAATTTCAAGACCATCCAGCGTTTGATCAACCAAAGAATTCAAACATTTGGATAAATACTTTTCGGTATTGTAAACCGGAACAATTACAGAAACTTTCACCATAACTCAAAGCTCTAAAAATAATTTTTCATATTGTTTGACAATCAAGCCCTTATCAAATCTGCTTTCAATACTTTTTTGAATTGAAGATTTATCGAAATTCAAATTCACCAAATCTTTGATTTTATCAGCAAATTTCTCTTCGTCTGAAATATCAGAAATTTCACCGTTGATTGCTTCCTGAATAATTTCATCAATTCCGCCCGGACAATGGTTTGCCAAAGCATAAGTTCCGCAAGCACCCGCTTCCAGCAAAACATTTGGGAAACCTTCATAACGGGATGACAATACAAACAAATCTGACTGATTCAAATATGGATAAGGGTTATTCTGAATCCCTAAGAATTCGACATTATCCAATCCAAGTTCCTTTTTCTGAGTCATCAACTTTTCCTTATCCGCTCCATCACCCAGAATATGTAATTTTATTTTTTCATTCTTTAAATGAACAAATACATTCAATAAATTGTCAAAACCTTTTCTGGCAGTAAGATTACCAATTGCAACCACATTTTTAAATTCATCAGAAAAAAGTTTTTCATCAGTAATCATTTTAGACTGAATGAATTTTACATCTACCGGATTATTGATTTTGGTGATTTTTTCTTTTTTAATTTTCCAGTTCTCAACTAAATCTATCTGCATATCGTCAGATTGTGCAATGATTCGGTTGAAATTATTATAAAAACGATAAAAAAACCGAATTTCTTTTCGCTGAACATGTTCACTGACCACATTGGTTTCTCTGGCAATGAATTTGGTCTTTCTGAAAAATGGTATGAATGGAGATAAAAAAGCACTTACCTCACCCCAACCACCAAATACAATGTCCGGTTTTTCTTTTCGAATGAGATTGATTACAGAAAAAATCGCATATCGGATTCTTTTAATTTTCAAATCAATAATTCTCACATCTTCTTTCAGTAAATTCAACGGCATTCCATCTTTACTGAATAAAACCAGAACTGCTTCAAATTTATTCCGGTCGAGCTCATTGCACAGATTAAAAATCACTCTTTCGGCACCGCCAAATGTCAGTCCCGGCAATAAAAAATATATTTTTTTTCTTGTATTCAATTATTTAACACCTTTTGTGAAATAATTCCAAAGATAAGCCCACAAAGTCGGATGGTACCAAATCCTGCTCTCCAAATCATTATCAATCGTCTTTAAACTTCCTGATTCCACATCTTGAATTGCTTTTGACATCAATGATATTCCAGCAGCAGTCTGATAAAAAGGATAAGTCGTGAAATTATCCTTTTTCTCCGGCTTGACCAATGCCTGATATAAAATTCCACCGGTATCAACTCCTTTGTCAACCAGGTGAACCGTGACACCGCAATTTTCCAAATCTCTATTTGCCAAAGCCCAATAAGCGCCATGAATTCCTCTGTAACGAGGCGTGATTCCCTCATGTGTATTGATAAAAACTGAATCAACTGCATCCAGTACTTTTTGAGAAACTATCCTGCAACCATTTACAACAACAACATCCGGTGCTATTTCTTTCAAAAAACGAATACTTTCTTCTGAATTCACACTTGAGACTTCAATTATTTTTTGATCAGGAATATCATTTGAATTTAAACCTAATTTCTGAATGACCTCTGCCCTTCTGTTTTTAGAAAAAAATCTGATTACAGGCAACAAAAATAATCCAAACACAATCTGACCTGAAACGCTAAACCAACCCAATTTCTTTGCACGGTTTTTCATGATTCTCTTCATCGGTACCGGTTGTTCTCTTATTACTTTCTCAATTTCAATGTTCTCTGAAAGTCCATTGTACATAAAGGTCGAAGAAATTGCCTGACCGCTCAACATCACAACTTTAATGCTCATATTCAGCTTTATATAATTCAACAACTTCTTTCATATTCATACTTTTCATTCCGTATTTTTCCGCCATTTTTTTGTAATGAGCAAGAATCTCATCCAGCAAACCAAAATTTATATCTTGATTTATCCCAATATCATGCGGATGAAACCACAGATGAAAAATCTTTCCGTTTTTTGCCGCAAATTCTATTTGTTTTTTAATTCTTCTGATTTTAAATTTAACAAAGCGATCTTCAGATTTTTTATATGGTCTTAGCCATCTGCTTGCCCTGACTGCAAACAAATCACCTTTTTTTATTTCTGATAAATCTTGACAGTGATGGCTTCCCATACAAATAAAATAATCGAGAAATCTGAATCCTCTTTTAATCAGTGATTCATCATCTCCTCTTGCCGCTGAATGAAACCAGGCTTTTTCGGTTTCTCTGTAAATACTTATACCTTTTTCAGAAAACAACTTCAAATAATCAGGATTAATCTGATGCCTAGGAAAAACAAAAGATTTTAATTCTATTTCATTTGCTTTGGCAATATTAATAGCAGCGTCCAAATCAGCTTCAAATTCCGCTTTGGATTGTCCCGGTTCCAAGCCATAATAATGTGAAAATGTATGGGTTCCTATCTCATGATTTTTATGATTTTTCAATAAATCAATTAATTTTTTTCCAAAATAATAATTTGGATTATGATTAAAAGAATCATCAATGTAGCCCCAATAGGGAGAAAGATTTTTATCGGAATATGAAGGTTTAAGTTCTGGAATATATTTTCTTAAGTCTTCCGGATTTTCTGAAAACATAGCTCCAACTGTTGCAAAGGTTGCATGAATTCCATAATCATCAAACAACTTTAAAAGCTTAGGCATTACCTCCCAAACTCCGAGAACATTGGGACCGTATTCTTCAAAAGTAAATTTATCGCGAATACCCCAAAATAATTCAAAATCAAGTGATATTACAAATAATCCCTGTTTTTCAACTTTCATTTTGACTTATTATTTATATATCCATCAGTTGCATTTTCAGAACTTGATATGGTCATTGGATTACCGATTACAATAGAATTATCCGGTACGGATCGATTTACATAAGCATTGGGAGCAATCAAAACATTGCTTCCAATTGTAATTCCACCTACGATTACCGCATTGGCTCCAATCCAAACTTCATCACCAATCACAGGAACTCCTTTCTTCTCTCCTCTGTTGGTTTGACCGATGGTTACGCCTTGTGCAATATTACAATTCCTGCCAATTTTTGCTTTTGGATTGATGACAATTGCGCCCCAATGTCCAAGATAGAGTCCACCGTCAATTTCAGTCTTGGCAGAAATCTGAAATCCATATTTGATTTGATACCGTCTTAACATCAATCGATAAAAAATTCCAAATAGGCTTTTGGCAGAAGTTTTTTGAGATTTTCTAAACCAATAAAGAAATTTCAAACCCGGATCAAAAATCACATCCGGATAAAAAACTTTTTTAATTTTTCCGCTTTTTCTGAAATAGTCTTGTTGAATCAAATTAGGCATTACAGCTGGTCTATTATTTCCTGAATTTTTTTGACCGAATTCTCAAGTGAAAACGGTGGTGTAAAATTAGTCAATTCTTTTTGAAAGTCCTGAAACTCTTCCGGCTGTGTCAAAGCTTTTTTCATTCCTTCATAAATTCCTTGCTCAGAATTATCGACAATTAAACCGAGTTTTCCGTTATTCAACATTTCTCTGACGCCAGAAACATCAGTGGCAATGATGTTCTTTTTGAGTGTAATCGCCTCATACAAAACAGTTGGGAAGCCTTCGTATCTTGAGCTTAACACAAAATAATCAGCTGATTTTATAAATGGGTATGGGTTGTCTGTAAATCCGGTCATCGTTACCGTATCATCAACATTTAATGATGATTTTAATTTTTTAATATTCTCAAAATCATATCCATCGCCCAGAATTAATATTCTATGCTTGAACCCTTCATCCAAAAGTCGTTTGTGAACTTTCAGCAAACGATCGTAGCCTTTTGCTGGATAAATAGTTCCCAAAGACAAAATTACTTTTGTATTATTAGTAAAACTATAAAGATTCTGAGTCAAATTCGATTTTAAAACAATATCATTAATATCCAAAGGGTTATAAATTCTTATAATTTTTCTATTATCATATTCGTTTCTCGCTACACTCTCAAAATCCTTTTGAATTTCTTTTGATATAACCATAATCTTATCAAATCCAAAGAATTTCCGAATATCGTTATCTGAATAAGTATGGTAAGTCGATTTTCTCAAATCACTGTGTATCCAAACAATTTTTTTGGATGATTTTAACGGAGAATTTAAAATGTCATTACCCAAACCCTGAATAGCAGCAAATTCAATATCGTATTTTTTATTTTTCAGAATAAATTTATAAAGCAGTTTTGGAAAAGTTTTAAGCAATTTCTGATAAATGACCCGAAATGCTTTTTGAGGAATATCCTGAATCCGGTTAGTTGTAATCATTTCACCTTTATTCAGATAAAATACATTGATCCATTTCGGAACTTCACTCAAATATTTTCCTGAATATAGATTCAACAACAAATCGATTTCATACTTATCTTCGGGTAAATTCTTTAGAAAAGTAATCAAAACTTTCTCAGCACCTCCATGGCGCAAAGAACCGATTCGTATAAGAATTTTGGGTTTCAAGGTATTTGGATTTTTAAAGAATTTCTATCCATTGATTAATCATTTTTTCTTTTTTCCATTTTTTTGATTCTTCAAAACTAGATTTCATCAAACTTTCTAATACTATAGGATTTTGAGTCAAGTACTCTAACTTTTCCTGAAACAT
The DNA here is from genome assembly GCA_964346785.1 of uncultured Weeksellaceae bacterium. Taxonomy (GTDB): domain Bacteria; phylum Bacteroidota; class Bacteroidia; order Flavobacteriales; family Weeksellaceae; genus Moheibacter. Next base: position 11,932 of record CAYFWH010000026.1, read on the forward strand.
TTTTTTATCGTGTAGTGGAATCAAAAACCCATTATTTTTATTGATAATATCCGAGGGTCCATAATTACAATCATATGAAATTAAGGCATTTCCACACATCATGGATTCGATCAAAACTGTTGGTAATGCTTCATTTACCGATGTCAAACAAGTTATTTTACTTTTAGTAATTAAATTCAAAACATCATCTCCACTTCCAGCACCTAACATTTTTACCTTATTTTCAAGTTTATGGTTTTCAATATAATCTGCTAAATAATTAAATTCTTTTCCGTTTCCCATAATTTGAACTTGCCAATCCGGATATAAATTTGTGTCTTTGATGATTTGCAGAAATTCAATTATATTTTTCTCAGGAGCCAGATTCGCTACTAAAACAATTAAATTTTTCTTTTTATGTAGCTCTAAATTTTTTATATTTTCATAATCATGACTCATTAAATTATAAATTTGACAAGTATTTGCTTTAATTGACAAATAATATTTTTTCCCAGGAACATTAATAGCTACTACTTTCTTTAGATTTTTGAAAAATTTTACTCTTAATCTGTTGAAAATGATTCCACCAGAATTATAAGGATTATGTTCCCACGCAATAGTCTTTTTTGCCAATTCTAAATTTTGAGCCAATCCAATTGATAATTTATACTGACAAGTAATAATCGTATCATAGTCTCGGTGATTTTCTTTTAGCCATTGATTCAAAGTTTGATAAGCACCAAAATCATAAAGATAGCCTTTGATGCTATTTTTCTTTGGCAACCAGCTAAAATATCGATTCATACCTACACAACCTTTTGTGAAAGCCCAATGTTGATAGCTGTCAACACTTATTATTTTGACTCTTTCGTCTAAGTGGTAAAAAGAAGTTTTATCTTTCACTAAAATTAAAATTGACACTTCGTATTCATCAACTAATTCATTGGCTAAATTCGTTAAAACTCGAGCGATTCCACCTGGTAGGTTTAATTTATAATAAATAAAAAGTAGTTTTTTCATAAATTAATCATAAAGTAAAGAATTATTTATAAGATATTCAATCAGATATTCATTAAACCTTTCGACTGCTTGTTGATTTAAATGATTGGAATCATAAAAATCTAATGTATCATTCAAAATTAATTTATTCTGAAAACTCACATAAGACCCCAAGCTCGAATACAATTGATCAATTTCAGAATTATTGGTTTTTGATTCAAATAATTTAGTTGAAATTGGTGCTTGTACCATAATGAATGGATAATTATTTTCTTTGAGGAATTCAATGTTCTTCTTCAGATACTTCAATTGTTTTTCATTAATTTCCCAAGGTTTAAGTTTTTCTTCATTTAATGGATTTTCACTAAATCTAGTTTGAACATATCCCCCTCTAATATAATGACTCTCGTCTTGAATGCTATCTTCTATAAAATTTCTATCCAAATCAAATAATTGCCTAAAAGAACCATAAATAGTTGAATTAATGGTTTGTAAGTTTTTCAAATAGGGTAAAGTAGATAAATAATACTGATCAATTCGATTGTTTGCAGCTAAATCCAAAGATGATTCCACACCATCGATACCGAGTGTTCCTGCATATACTTCTAAAATCACTAATTTAGGGTTTAATTCATTCAAATATTGATTTAGTAAAACATAGGTTTGAATGGGTGTTTGTGCACTTGAACCCAAATTAAAAACCTGAATTCCATGTTTTTCAAAAACTCTTGGATCAAATCCGCGATAGGCATGGGAAGAACCTAAAACTAGTATATCTACATTATTAAATTCAGGAATTTCTTTTATTCGGGTATTCAAATGACCATAACATCCAATGCAATTTCTTACATTCTTAGCCATAAAAGGTGGCATCAACCAACTCCAAATGCTTAGAAAAACCAAGTAGAAAATAATGGAAAAAACAGTGAATTTCAGTATATTTTGGAGGAATTTTCTCATATTTTAAAATTGAAAATAAATAAAAGGAGTTTCATTGGTCGCCATGAACAGACCAAGTAACATAATGATAAAAGCATAGAAACTCCAACGAATTAATTGAGGTGAATTCGAGAAAGTTTTTTCTATTCCGTAATTATTTTCTCTTCCAAACCATTCTACAATTAATAAAAAAGCAACTAAAATTAAGGTTCCTAAGGCTGCTTTATTTAAAGTTGGAGCTGAAAATAAGGAAAAATCAAAAAGCTTAGAAACATAGAGGACAGCATCTGTAATCGTATTGGACCTAAAAAACACCCATGCGATTACAGTCAATAAAAAAGTGATAACAACTTGGAATAATTCTTTCAAATTGGGGAATATTTTTCCTTTAGCGACAACATCCAAATAATTTCGATTAGTTCTTAATATAATGGAAGGCAGAATGAATAAAGCATTCAGCGTTCCCCAAGCTATAAATGTCCAATTTGCCCCGTGCCAAAATCCACTGACTATGAAAATGATGAATGTGTTTCTAATTCTCATCCAATTCCCACCATGGCTTCCTCCAAGCGGAATGTATAAATAATCTTTGAACCAGGAGGATAATGAAATATGCCATCTTCGCCAAAATTCTGCAATATCTCTGGAAAAATATGGGAAATTGAAATTCTTCAACAAATCAAAACCTAAAATTCGTGCTGTACCCAATGCTATGTCAGAATACCCTGAAAAATCACCATAAATTTGAAATGTGAAAAACACAGCTCCTAAAAACAAATCACTTCCCGATGCCGTTGCGTAATTCGCAAAAATTTGATTGGCATAAATCGCACAATTATCTGCAATTACCATCTTTTTGAACAGACCCCAAAGCACTTGTTTCATCCCATCACTTGCTCGTTCATATGTAAAGACACGCAAAGATTGAATTTGTGGCAACAAATGCCTTGCTCGCTCAATAGGTCCTGCAACCAATAACGGAAAGAAACTAACAAATAAACTGTAATCTACTATGTTTTTGGTAGGTTGAAATTTCTTGTTATAAATATCAAACACATAAGATAATCCGTGAAAAGTGTAAAAAGAAATTCCAACCGGAAGTATAATATTCAAAGTAAAAAAGTGCGGCTGAAAACCTAAGTTTTGTAATAATTCTGAGAATTCATGAATGAAAAAATTGTAATATTTAAAAAAGCCTAAAAAACCAAGATTGATTCCTACGCTGATGAATAACCATGTTTTCTTTTTTAACTGACTCGAAGCATTGTAAATAGCAATACCTGAATAATAATCTAAAAGTGTAGAAAAAGCCAATAAAAAGACGAAGCGCCAATCCCATTGTGCATAGAAATAATAACTGGCTGCCAGTAAAAATATATTTTGCCACTTATATCCCTTTTTCCCTAATGACCAATAGATGATGAATACTATCGGAAAAAACACAGCAAATGAAAGAGAGTTGAATAACATTATTTCAGATTTAGTTTGTGTTTTATTTTCTTAATTTCGTATAAATAAACGCAGCCGGATAAAGTAAAACAGCCAATAATTTGAAATACTTTAACTCTCTGACTATTTCACCTAAAGATTTGTTATTCAATATAGAATACACTTGATAGCCAATAAGATTCCTAACCAAAGCCTTTGGATAAGCCTTTAATTTCTTTCCATAAGAATTAATAAAAGACAAATGTCCAACCATTAATCCATATCTGTTTTTCCCGGTTGTTCTGGTACTTGAAACCGAAGCTTTATCATCAGCATCAAATAAATAATAGCGAACCACTTTATTAATAAATCTGGTTTTATATCCTAAAGAATCATATAAATTATAGAATACACTATATGGAATATAGACTCCTTTTTTGAATTGATTCAAATCCAATAAATTCAACACTTTCAAGTAAGTTTCAGTAATGAAAATTCCGTTTTTGTCACCTTTTACTTTGTATTTATAACGGATATCCAAGATAAAACCATCATATACATCTTCAGGGAATTTATCTCCAACTATATTTCCATTTTCATCGGCCGAAAGTGCAGTAACAGCAATAAACTTATCATCTTTTGGCAAATTCGCAACTTTCTGATATAAAATCTCTAAAGAATTCTGTGGAAAAGCATCATCTGAATCCCATATGACAAAATAAGGTGAATTTACTTTTCTCACACCATCAAAAACCGTGTGGAACTTTGCCTGATTTTCTTGCCAATAGTATTCAATTTCAATTTTATTTTCTTGTTGAAATCTCTGAACTAAACTTTGTGTATCATCAGTCGATCCATCATCCATGATTAGCCATAGAAAATCTTTGAAACTTTGATTAACCAAAGATTGGTAAACTCTCTGCAAGGTATGTGCGCGATTATAGGTCGGTGTTATGACTGTAATTTTCTTATTCATTGGCTAAATAACTCAGGCTTTTTTCAATTTTATTATATATTTCAGTCGTTTCAAATTTAGCTTTTGATTTTTCAGCACCTGATTTTAATTTCTCAAAAAGTTCCGATTTACTTAAAATCATTTCCATCTTTTTCATGATATCTTCTCTATCATATTTCATCAACAAACCATCAATTCCATCTGAAACAATTTCATTTACTCCACCTACATCTGTCACCAAAACAGGAAGTCCCAGCAATAAAGCTTCTTTAACTGAGAGCGGATATGCTTCACTTTGAGTTGGAAGAATGAAACAATCAGCATTTTTCAAATAAGGGAAAGGGTTGTCTTTATTTCCCAAAAGTATAAAACTATCTTCTAAATTACTTTCTTTTGATTTTTGTTTCAATTCTTTCAGTTTATCACCATCACCAATGATGATAATTCTATGCTTCACACCTCTTAAAATCAAGTCTTTGTGAATTTCAAACAACAATGGATAACCTTTCCCGTTTTTTACTCTTCCGACTGATACAAAAGTAAAAAGTTTTTCGGTGAACTCAGGTAAATCATTTACTTCCAACTTGGATAAAGCTTGAATTTCAGCCGGATGAATGACATTATAAACTACAGAAGTCGATTTTAAATCAACTTGATATAATTCTTTAACTTGTTGTCTCACATTGTCCGAACAAAAGAAAACATGGTCAAATTCCTGCAACTGTTTGATCAAAAGATCGGAACGATTCAATTCGGGTTCATGTGAAAATTCCCAATGTACCCAAGCTACCTTTTTTGATTTTTTTTGAGGGCTTTTCAAAACCATTTCCAACTCAGATCTGCCAAAAGCAATTTCAATATCGTATCCTTTTTTATAATAGAATTTCATCAAAAAAGGAAATTGATTCAATAAATTCAATTTCAACAAACGGAAAGCCAATTGAATTTTTAATAAAAGTGGATTTTCACTGAAATCTTCTTTTCCCTTAGCAATTTTAATGATTTTTATATTGGAAGGAATCTCATTTCTTAATTCACCCTGAAACAAATTGACCATTAGCGTTATATCCAATTGATCTTGTGGCAAATGTTTCAAAATATCAATTAAAACTTTGACCACACCACCCATTTCCAAGGAACGCAAACGAAAAAGAATATTAATACTCATTAAATTAATTAAATTTGAATTTTAATTAGACTCTTACAAAGAAAACCATTTTCTAACAATTTTAAAATTCAAATGAAAAACAATAAACAAATAAATAATTTAAAACAAATTATAACAAACACATTAACGCCTTTGATACAAAGTGATTTTGCTCTATTGGATGTTCCAGAACACAACAATATAGGTGACAATTTAATTTGGAAAGGCGAATTGTTTTTTTTCAAATCCTTAAAGCAAAATTGTCTTTATCAACATTTCCTAATGTATGATATAGATTATAAATATTTAGAAAATATAGAAACTATACTTTTTCATGGTGGTGGGAACTTCGGAGATTTTTATAAAATAAATCAACAATACCGATTAAATCTCATAAGAAAATATAAACAAAAACGAATTATAATTCTCCCTCAATCCGTTTACTATAATGACTTGAACAACCTAGAAAATGATGCTAATATATTCAACAAACACCCCGATTTGCATATACTTGTAAGAGACAGAGAGTCTTTTGAATTACTCGGTAAATACTTAAATTGTAAATTATATTTAGTGCCTGATATGGCACTTTTTCTAAACAGAGATTTTTTAAAGTCTTTAACTAAAGAAAATAGAAAAAACTCAAAAAATGGGCTTTTCATGAAAAGAAAAGATTCAGAATTAGCTTTGAGCCAAGTTGATGCTGATTTTTCTGATTTTGATATTATGGATTGGCCCACATTCAATTATGGTAAAACAAAAAGAGGTTTAATTTACAGAAGAGAAAGATATAATCATATTATTTCCAACAAATTGATTAAATTAGGTTTAGGCAATCTGGTTGACTCAAGGTTTGGTGTAAAACCTTACAATCAAATGAATAAATATACTAAAATGGGCGTAAGGTTTATGGATGAATATGAAAAGATTTATACCACTCGTTTGCATGGACTTATCTTAGCAATTCTACTCGAAAAAGAAGTACATATTATTGACAATAAACTAAAGAAATTATCTCGTTTCTATAATCAATGGTTATCTGACTTTGACGATGTTTACTTGAAATAAATTTCAATCTACTTTTACTTGTTGTTTACGGTATTGTTCTTTAAATTTCTCTGACCATTCTAACCACAAATTTGAAGTAGCTTTACTTTGATTCGCATATTCAAGTATTTCAATATATTTTTGTTGAGAAATATCTGATGGAAAATTATTCATAGAATCTAATTTTTCATTATACCATGCTTCATTCATTATAAAATTAAAGCGATTCACATCAAAATCATTACCGTAACGGTGATAAGAATTTGTTGCAGAAGATTGAAAAGTTGTGTTCATCATTTTATAATTTAATTTACCATATAAATTATCTGCTTTATTTCTTCTAAACCACTGGATTGCATTCAATAATTGTTCTTGCTCATCTACACGATTATCCAAACTTCTCCAAAGTTCAAGCCAATATTCTTTTTTATACAAGCCCATGAGCAAAGCATTTAGAACCCAAAATTCGTCCATCGTGTTGTTATCTACCAATCCAAACCTATACATCAATGAATAAACTTTAAATCGCTTTTTGAAAACAAAATTCTTCATAAACCATTTAGGAGCAGTAAATATTTTTGGTTGAATACTAATGATACGATTTTCCAAAAACGACATTTTAGATTTTATCTTTCTTTGACTAATCCACCCGAGTTTAATTAGCACCATTCCATATCTTTTCATCGACTCCGCCAATTTATCTAAATCTATTTCTTCTGTGAACCATACATCATCTTCTGTTACCAAAACATAATCAGAAGCTCCTTTTACAGCATCATACCACAATTGTATTGGGATTTTAAACCCATCAATTTCTTTTCCTGTTTCAAGGTTCTCTTTGATAGACTGAACTTTAAAATCATGTTGCTCTGACAAACGAATTTCAATATCGGGGTATTTTTGATGAATTTTATCCAAATATTTTTGGGGTGTACCGTCATCCAAAACAATGATTTTAAAATCACCTTTTACAAATCGATAAATGCTTTGTAAGCAACGATCTAAATAAAAAGGTCGGTTAAAGGATTTAATAATTATATCGGTCATTGATAGTTTTTAAAGTTTTAGTTTTTTCATAATTTCCTTCCTGTGTTTATCCTCGTTATTAAAAAAATAGGCTTTCACAGGTTCCCAAATACTTCCAAATTTCACTTTTTTTCTAACAAAATCTTTGTCACCATGATACAATCCATACCTGGGAATCGAAAGTAAATTATCATTCTTTTTTAAATTTTTGAATTCAAATGAAAAAGCATATTCAACACCTGATTCTTTCAGAAAATTCATTTCCCTTTGCCCAAAATCCAAACCGGGGCTGCCATTTGGATAGGCAAATGTCGTGATTTCCCGATTCAACAGATTTCCCAAATCCTGTACCGATTGCTTGATTTCATATTCAGAAACCTTATCTGTTTCATTTGCCAAAATCGGATGATTCATTGTGTGTGCACCAATCTCAAAAATTCCTGAATTTTCTAATTCTAACAATTGTTCCGTATTGATGTATTTTCCTTTTTTAATCGGTTCATTAAATTTTTTCTGATAGAGTTTAATAATTTTCCAATTCTGTTCTAACGACAAAGTTTTCATTACTGAACGCGGATATAAGTTATTCAAACTCTCTTTTTGAACCCCTAAAACTTCAGCAATACAAATTCTAAGTTTTTCCTTGTCATAATCACCGCTTTCGAAATACCAAAAATTGGTTTGTTCCTCAATAATTTTGGGTGATACAAAAATAGATGCAGATAGATTTCTTTCTTTTAGAACCTGATAAATCAATGAATAAGTCGAAATATGTCCGTCATCTATCGTTAAATGAGCAATATTTTTAGATTTAATTTTGCCTTGATAAAATTTTTGAATTTCAGAAAAAGGAACGATTTCATACGATTCCTGAATAACTTCTAAAGTATCCGTGAACCACTGTTTATCGTAAATATCATGGAAATTAAAAATCTTGGGCATTTTGGTTTTAATTGGTTTTCAAAGATAAGCTTTTATTCAAAATTAAACCTTCCCAAATAATTGTGCATATCCATGTCACTGTCTGCAAAACTGATTAAAAAATGATTGTGAACTTCTTCGGTTTCAGAATGTGTAAAAGGATAAGTCGTTAAAACTACTTCATGTTTATATTGTTCAAAGTCAGTTTTTTCAAGAGTTTCTTTGGTGATTTTTAAGGAAGAAGGAATAATAACTCCAAAAAGATTCAATTGTTTTCTGATATTCTCAATTGCTTTTAAAATGTTGTTAAACGCTGTAACATCTGTTAAATCAAAACGATAATCTACAACTTTCAGAAAATTCACTCCTCTGTAGAAATGGGCTTTACAAACAAAATATGTGGCATTATTATCAGTTTTATTTTTGGATTGATACACAAAATAACGGTTGGGTTTATAAAAAAACCGCCAATCAAAATAAGCTTTATTTCTGAGTGTTTCAATTACATTTTTATTCCAGTTCAAATAAGGAAAATGTAGTTTTTGTGAGTCTGAAATTAATTCGAAATCCAGAATTTCTTTTGGAAATTGATAATCAGAAATATTTTTAGCTTTTAATTTTAGCGCTCTTCTAATCAGCCAATTAATTTTCGAAAATGGTGATGCCCATTTTTTATAAAAATCGAGATACCCGATTTTGTTGGCTCCCATTTTCTGATGAATCACTGCTGATTTGGGTGAAAATCCAACTGCGATATAGTAATCGTTTTTCAAATAATAATTAGCCAGCTCTTTTCCAATTCCCAAACCCCGATAGTCTTCCAGCACAAAATAATCCTGCCCCCAAAAAGCCGGAATTTCTTTTTCATTCAATGAAAGCGGAGCCGGCATAGTTAGCATTTGAGCTACATATTCACCATCTTTTTCAACACCAAATAAATAATCTTTTTCAGGTTTTGCAAATGGATTTTTTTCAAAACGAAATTTATCATAATCATTATGATTAGCCCTGATTGGGAAACAAAAATCATTGAACTTCGTTATCGAGTTAAGATTATATTTGGATTGTTCAGAAAAACGGAAATAGTAGAGCATTTTTATTTTGAATAGTATTTTTGAGCCAGTGGGTAAAATATAGAAATTAAATAAAACTTAAAGAATTTCAAGACTCCAAATTGTTTTATTGATTTACGAATTAAAATTAAATAATCATTTTTTAAATTGGCTATAAAAGCCAGTTTAAGTGCTTGTTTCAAATCCTTTTCTGAATTTTTATACTCAGGTTCTAAAATCTTTAAATAATCATCCGGTTCAAATTGATCATATTCATCCTTTCCGGATTGAACTCTTTGATGATAAAATTCGATTGCTTTTTGCTTAAACAATGCTTGAATCAATGATTTATTTCCTCTTGACAAAGAATCAGGAAGAATTCGGTAAAAAAACAAAAAATCTGAACGGTGAATTAATTTTTTTCCATCAGAAAACATTCTCAAATACAAGTCATATTCTTCAGTATAGTACATTTTTTCTCGATAAAGATAACCTTGATTTCTGAAAAAAATCGAAGGATGACAAAAGGGATTGTCTGTTAAAATCATTTTAGCTGTCTCTTCAGGAACAGAAGGTCTGATAACTTCACCTGTCCGATTATCCTTTTCATCTATTTCGTAAGCGTTGGCACTCAACAAAAAAATATCCGGATTTTCGTTCATATCTTTTAATTGAGTTTCCAGTTTATTTTCTACCCATATATCATCTGCGTCAAATTTGGCAATGAACTCTCCTTTGGCTTCATTAATCATTCGGTTTAAATTCTCAACATAGCCTTGAAAACCATTGTTTTGTTCTTTTTTAATCAATCGAATTCTGTTATCTTTTTGAGCATATTTCTCAATAATCTCAAGAGTTCTATCGGTTGATTTATCTTCAACAATCAGAAACTCAAAATCTTTATATGTTTGATTCAAAACAGACTCAATACTTTTTGAAATATATTTTTCTGCATTGTAAGCAGAAAGAATAACGCTTATCAATTTTAAATTGTTTTTATTTACAAAATTAGTCTTTATTTAAATAACAACATTTTTTTAGCATACCGAGAAATGATAAAACAGCTGACATGTTGAAAACATTTATCTTTGTTCAAAATAAAGTCCGTTTGAGAAAACGGAAATAAGCTTTGTAAATTTAAAATGAATCCCTTAGTTACCATATCTATTCCACTTTTTAAATGTGAAGAATTCTTAGTAAAATGTTTAGATTCTGTCAGAAATCAGACTTATCAAAATATTGAAGTCAGTTTGATTAA
>CAYFWH010000027.1:0-4628 GCA_964346785.1 uncultured Weeksellaceae bacterium
AGATTATAAATCCAAGCCTTGATTTTTCAACTTACACACTTCGTGGGATAGTGTCCAATAAAACTTGATTTAATCTTCCCGCTCACAGAACATGATTACCCGCTGGTGGAAGGGGATGAAAGACTATGAATTATGTCCTTTAGTTCACCTGAATTATGCCAAAGTTTTCTTTGCCCTGCAAATAAAAGATTTACCCGACTGGAAGAAATGGTAAAATAATTTGGATATCTCTGTATACTACCAATAATTTATAATACATTAATATAGCCCTATGTCATATCCTAAATTAGCTAACCTAAAAGTCATGGCTTGTTCACTAACTTTAAAAATTTTAGCTAAATATTCTATTGGATTTATAACATTATCAGGTGCGTTTTCTATCTCCTCTTTAATAAGCTTAATCGGCATTAGTAACGCAGCAGCAAAATGATTTGCTTCTCTTTCCTGGAGTTGTTCTCCACTTGATGAAGCACTATTTCTGAACATAATCTTAGGGTTTTTATCAATAAAAAGTGGTTTGTCTGAATGTAAGATATAATGTCCTAATTCGTGGGCTATTGTAAATCTTTTTCTCCCAAGATTATTTTCGTTTTTATTGTAAGAAATGACAGGTTTATCATTTATTCTGACAAAAAGACCTGACACATCATTGTCTAATTTTTCGGGAATTACATCAATTTTTAATTTCTTGGCTAAGTTTTCAACATCAAAACCCGTCTTAAAAAAGTTATTATCTATTAAAATGTCTTCTGTTTTCTTTTCAATATAACTATAAGTGTAGCTCATGATTTAGTTTTTTTATTCATTAATTTTTCGAGAAATTCCTTAATTTTTTGATCTACATCCTCTTTTTCCAAATAACGATGTACATCGTCCTTACTAGATAATTCTACTTCTTTTTGTATTTCTGAATAAGCCGGTAGTATTGATTGTAAATCCACATCTAACCTATTGCATATCAAATACAATACATGTAACGGAGGTTGTTGATAACCATTCTCAATATTTGAGATAGAAGTTCTTCCAATCTTCGGAATTTTATCCGATAGTTCTGTTTGACTTAACCCTTTTTTTATTCTTAATGATTTGATTCTTTCCCCAATGATTAAGTATAAGGTCTTGTTGAATTCATTCATATTTAACAAATGTAAGTCGCTGTTTTTTCGTTGTGCAAAGATACAATATTAAACAATATTTAAAAAAAATAATAATAAACTGACACAATGTCTTAAAGTAATATAATGGAACAAATTTTGTTTCGAGTATTGAATGTGTCAATATATAATGAAATATAAAATAAAATGTTATAAATATTGACAAGAGTAAAATTGTTTAACTATTTAAAATTAAGTTTTATGGCAAAAGATTCTTATGGTCGCAAATTTAACAGAATCCCAGAACACACAAGAAAAGTTGGAGGGAAAACAATTACTGTTAAGTCTCATATACGAAGCAATAGAAGCGATAGTAAAGGTAAAAAGTAAATTAAAAACGATTTAGGGTGAAACTCCCTTACTTTTTAAATTATAATAAAATGGCAGAAATATTTATAACTTTATTAAAACCATTATTAACAAAGGGTGCTACTATACTGTGGGAGAATAGAAATCATTTAACTACCTTTTACAAAACTAAAATAGGAAGTTATAAAAATAAAGATATTCGTTTTTCTATCAGTTACTTATTCAAAATTCAAATTCCTAATTCTAATAAGTATTTGCTTGTAAAGAACCGTAGAATAAAAAATCAATTACAGCCTGTTGGTGGGGCATACAAAAGATATGGTGATGATTCACTCTTTAATAAATGGGGATATAAACCTGACAATAAACGGAACGGATTGGATGTAGATGAAAAAAGCAATTCCGATTTACGATTTATGATAAAAGGAAAATATGTGGTTGAGGTAATGAATTGGTTTGAAAGTAAACAGGAAAGAGAAACAGACCCAAACCGAGAATTTAATGAGGAGCTTTTAGATACTGGTATTTTGAATTCCGATATTTTTAAGAGAATCGAATATAGACACATAAAGAGATTTTCTAAAAACTTAATATGGAGTGACTTTTTTAGTTGTTACGAAGTTTTGATATATGATATTTTTGAATTAATACCTAGTGAAGCTCAAAAGCAAGCTTTAATTGAGTTAGAAAAAACAGGAACTAACCTAGAAAAAGGTTATGCAATTGTTGAATGTGATAATATTGAGCAACTGCGATATATGGAAAATGATGAACAAGTTGCACGAATTGGGCAACATACGAAATTAATAATTAATAAAACATTTTAATGATGATTGATATTTTTAAAAATTATGAACTCCAAAGAGAAGAACTTTTAGCGAGAATCGCACAAGAACTTCAACTTGATAAAACAAGATTGGAGAGAATGGAAAAAGCATATAATGCAGTAGCAGATGTTTTGAAACAAGATGATGACTTTTTTAATGATTTAGAAATTGAGGTTTACGCCCAAGGTTCAAAACGTATTGGGACAACTGTTAAACCAATAAACGATGAAGATTTTGATTTAGATACAGTATTACACATTTATGACCTATATTACAATCATTCTCCAGAGCAAGTTTACAATGCTTTAGTAAAAACATTAGAAAAAGACAGTTATTACAAAACTATAATGGAGAAAAAGAAGCGATGTGTAAGATTGAATTACAAAAGTGATTTTCACATGGACATCTTACCAGCGTGTATGCCGAATAGTTATGATAAAGAAAATATTCGGATTCCTGAAAAAGCATTAAAAAATTGGTCATCAGGAAATCCCAAAGGATATGGTAATTGGTTTTTAAATATTGCAAATTCTGCAAAGCAACCTATGTTGAGACAATATTATCAAATCTTACTTGAAGCAAAAGTAGAAGCAGAACCTCTACCCGAAGAACTATACTTTAAAACTCCTTTACAAAGGGCTGTACAGTTATTCAAAAGATATAGAGATCTTTATTTTCAAAATAAAGATTATGCCGTGTCAAGTATAGTGATTACAACTTTAGTAGCAAATTTTTACCAACAGGAAGAATCAATTTTTGAAACGATTGATAATGTTGCAAGAAGAATAAAAGAAGACTATTTAAGTACTACGAATAAGGGTTATAAGTTTAAAGTATTAAATCCTGTAAATTCATCTGAAGACTTTACTGATTCTTGGACTAATGCTCATTATCAAAGCTTTTATAACTTCATTACTGATTTTTATGTAAAATGGCAAAATTTAAAAAATTCCTTTGAAACAAGTAAGGACGATTACATAAAATTATTTGGTGAAGGTATTTATAAAAAATCTTTGAATGAGCAATTCAAAACATTTTCAAAATCATCAAATGATATTTTTGCTAAATCAAGCGGATTAATTGTAGGAGGAAATGCTTATACAAACTCACAAGGTAATATCAATATAAAACAAGGAGTTAAAAATGAACCTCATCACAATTTTGGAGGAAAATATTAAAAAAGAGCAGAGAAGAAATTGGTATTTGTTCCTTTCTATTGAAAAATATTTAGTAGAAAAATATTTTGATTGGATTAAATTGGAAATAGATATTAAAAAAAAGACTTTGTATGGAAAAGGGTTATTGAATATTGGGGGTAAAAAACACGAAATTTCACTCTCATATTCTCCTTTTCATAAATACAGATATGATAGAATCTATATAAATGATCCTACCATAAAATTTAATAACAAAATTCATTTATATGGAGATTTGTCGTTATGCCTTTACCACCCAACTATTGATAAACCTATATTGAAAACAATTCCTTTGTACATAATGATTCCTTGGATTGGTGAATGGATTATTTTTTATGAACAATGGAAGAGATACGGGGTATGGCTCGGTAGAGAAATAAAACATTAAAAATCAGTTTATGATATTTGTAAGATCAAGTAATAACCTAAAACGATTCGATTAACCAAAAAATTAAAAAATCATATTGCTGGATTTTTATTGGATAATCGAATCAAGCTTGACCCCCTCTCCAAAAAGGTAAAAAACATCAAAACACCCAATTTCATTTTTAGTTTTCGGACACCAGCAGATACAGCCTCCACAGAAGAAACAAAAGAAAAAAATAATTATTCCGGAGCATGTTGACCCCAAATTTGGTTTTGGCCTTTTGTTTTCAAAGAAACACATATATGTTCATAAAGAAATTCTCTACATTTTCGAAGAATCTGACGTTTACTTCTTTCGTTTTATTGTCGTAATTCGTAAAAAAAAAAATAAAATAGGTAATTCCGGTAAGTTAAAGTAACTACCGCAATATCTCTCAATCCATTATAATCACAGGAAAAGGTTAGAAGGTAAGTAAGAAATAGATTTAACTTTAAATAACTTTAAATCAAAATCTGATTTACATGTAATTTTAGTTTTCTTCGTCTTTCAATTCACACCTAAATTCACACCTGAAAAAATAAAAGCCTGTAAATTAGATATTTACAGGCTTCCTTGCGGAGAGAGAGGGATTCGAACCCCCGGAGGTGTGACCCTCAACGGTTTTCAAGACCGCCGCATTCGACCACTCTGCCATCTCTCCAGACGCAGTCTTTTGCGTTATTAGTGGTGCAAATATAGGCTATAAGAATCCATATTTGCAAATAGTTTTTCAAAA
>CAYFWH010000027.1:4638-22609 GCA_964346785.1 uncultured Weeksellaceae bacterium
TTTCAAGACCGCCGCATTCGACCGCTCTGCCATCTCTCCAATCAGGATTTCTCCTTTTGTGCGTGCAAATATAAATCTTTTTATCAATTTGTCATAAATATAATCGGGATTTTGAATCTTATTTCGATTAAAAAATCTATTTGATTTAATCTCAGTGTTTTGAATCCTCAAAATATTATCTGTCTTTTTTGTATTTCCTCCAAATCTCTTTGTCAAAAGGCATATTTAGTTGCTGCCCCAAATCCTCATCATCCCTGAAATCACATATATCAAGACCATATTTGATGTCATTCACATCTTCATATATAAATGTGCCAAAAATCCTGTCCCAAATCGAAAGCATATTACCGTAATTGCTGTCCGTCCAGGGAGCTTTGTAGTGATGATGAAATTTGTGCATTCCCGGAGTGACAATAACAAGGCTTAATGCACGGTCAACCTTGTCCGGAATTCCAATATTTGCATGATTGAAATAAGTAAATGCAACTGTCAGAATTCTGTAAAAAAGATAAAATGAAATCGGCATACCCATAATGATAACTCCAATTAGTGCGAAAATTTCACGAATTATAAAATCAAACGGATGATGGCGTGTGCCTGTGGTAACATCCACATTTTTATCGGTGTGATGGACAGTGTGCAATCTCCACATCCAGTGGACATTGTGAAGTAAATAATGGACATAGTATTGTGCAATTAAATCCAAAACCATGATTGATAAAATCAGCTTAACCCAAACCGGTGCCTGAAATAAATGCAGCAAGCCAAAATTTGAATTCTCAAGCCAAATAAAAACTCCTGTGGTAATTAATCCGAAAACTAAATTAATCAACATCACGAAAAACAATAAAATCAGATTTGATTTAGCATGTTTCCATTTGTTGTAACTGAGATTTACGGATTTATAATTCCCTTCAAGAATCCAGAAAAATGACAACACAATAACTACCCATGCTGCTTTCATCCAGTTGGGCATTGTAACAAAAAAGTTTAAAAAATCATCCATTCTAAAAAATTACTATCAAAAAAACATATAAAATCATTTAGAAAATTGACCAGTAATCAATTATATCTTTTAGAAAAACATCCTCAAGCCACGAATCAATCGATATTTTGTATAAATCGGTTTGATTTAGTGGTTTAAATTCAGTTTTAAAAAAATCATGAGAAATCGATATATCATTCCGGTTGATTACCAAAATATTATCCGGATTATAGAAAGGATATTTTTTGATTTCGGGATTTGTAGTGATTAATTTCTTCTCTGAAGCAAGGGTTTCAAAAGTCCTCATACTCAAGCCAAACTGAAAAGGTTTGTTGATGTCAAGAACCGATAAACCGGATTGATAAATCTCTGAAATTTTTTGATGACTCAGTTTTTCAAAACTTAGCTTTTTAATATCGAATTTCTTCAGGTTTCTGTCAAATAATCTTTTCAGATAATAAACCGACTTACCGGGAACGAAGTAATAAAAGAAAGTTCTGAGCTTTAAATCACTGCATAGCTTATTAATTTTTTCACCGATTAAATATCTGTCACTGTGCACACTGCCAATAAAAACAAGGTCATATAAGATTTCTTTTTGCTGATTCTCCGAACGGTATAAATTCAGATAAAATAAGGGTCTGAATTCAAAAGAGTAAGCTTTGACATCAGCCGGTTCAAAACTGATGTTTCTGTCAAAATAGGACATTAATTCTTTGAATTTCGGATATTCATCAACCGTATCATAAGTATAAAAAATTCGTTTCGTTTCGGGATGATTTTCCTTGAATTCTGTCAAAAAGGAAAAAGGAATAGATTCACCCTTAATCAACAGGAAATAATCATAGTCTTTGTTTTTGATCTGGCTTTGAATGTCCTTGTAGTAGTTTTGAATTTTCTTTTTAAATAAAGTCGGTTTTACACGAATCACTCCCTTTGTCAGAAATGAGTTTGAAGGTCTTTCGTCAAAGAAATCTACTGTCGCACCGAGTTCTCTGAGTCTGTCGGTTATTGCGATTTCATAATTGAAAAATCGGGGAGAAATAAATAATATTTTTTTTCCGTTGAAATTCATGATTTAAAAAATAAACCTTTGTCTTCCATTTCTTTGAGTGATTTTTGAAATCGACTGTCTGAAATTTCTTGTTGTTTCGCCCAATCCGTAAACCTTTGAATTCCGTCTTCAAAACTGATTTTCGGAGTAAAATTCAAGTGTTTTTTCATCTTGGTTAAATCCGCAACATTGTACCGAATATCACCGATTCTGAAATCACCTGTAACTTTAACTTTAGTATTTGAAGAATAGTGTCTGACCAGCGTTTGAGCGACTTCCAAAACCGTTGTAGGAATTCCGGTTCCGATATTTAGAACATGACCATTCGCTGAATCGAGTTCAATACTTCTTTGAATCGATTCTGTTACATCTCTGACTTCCACAAAATCACGAACCGGTTTCCCGTCTTCAAAAATATTGATAGACTGATTATTCATAATCTGATTTGAAAAAATTGAAATAATACCGGTGTACGGGTTTTTCATTGACTGACCCGCACCATATACATTTTGAAATCTCAAAATAACATATTCCAAACCGGCAGATTCACAACATTGTTTAACAATATCTTCCTGGTGAGCTTTGGTGGTTCCATAAAAAGAAATCGGATGAATTTTTGAGTCCTCGTCGGTCGGCAATGGTGTGATTTTCATCTGATTTTCGTCAATAAAATCAAAAATACCTTTTTCCATATTTTCTTTTTCCCTTGAAATCGGATAAACGATTCCCTTCTCAGGATGCATGTATTTTCCTTCTCCGTAAACCGCTCTGGATGAAGCGAGAATTACTTTTTTCACCTGATGATTTTGATTCATTAAACAATCCATCATCAAGGCTGTCCCGTAGCTGTTTACCCTGTTGTATCTTTCAATTTCATACATTGATTGTCCGGTACCGGTTTCAGCTGCCAAATGAACAATGATATCCTGTTTTTGTATTGCCTTTTCCCAGTCGTTTTTGTTGCTGACATCTCCTTTTATAAAATTTGTTTTTCCCAAAATACTCTGATACAAAGGTGAATCCTGTTCTGGATTTTCACCGTGAATTTGAGTTGAAAGATTGTCTAACAGTGTGACTTCATATCCGTTTTCAATCAGTTTCAATGCAAGATTACTTCCGATAAATCCGGCACCGCCGGTAATCAATATGTTTTTGAATTTTGTCATTTTTTGATATTTTTTATGATCTCAATGATTTTTTTGGCATTGTTTCTACCATTGAAAATTTTCTGAAGTTCTGATTTTCTTTTTTCAAAAACCTCATTGTCATCATTTTTATCTGCAAGTTTAAGTATTTCATTTTTCCATTCCTGCGGTGTGTCGGCCAAATAACAAAATTTTTCAAGTCCGGTTCCTTCCAGCATAATTGAATTTGCAAGACAAAATCCACCATTTGACAAACTATTGATGAGTTTTAATTTTATGCCGGTACTTTGAAAAGTAGGCAATAAATTTATTTTTGCATTTCTGATTAATTGATTCATTTCCAAATGATTCGGATTGATTATACATTTGATATTTCGTTCTTTTAGAAATTTGATTAAATCATCTGACGGATTTTTTCCGGCTGCAATAAAATCAAGCGGAAAGTCCTTTTCCCAGACTTCATTTACCAGATAACGCAATGCAAATTCATTTTCACCAACTGAGAGATTACCGTGATACAACGCATAATTCCCAACATTTCTTTCAGATTGATCTGTATTCAACGGACTAAAAACCGGAATAAAAACTCCTTTTCTGTATTTTGACTGAAAATAGTTCAAATCTTTTTCAGTCAATGCCAAAATTTCATCTGAAGATTCTAAAATGGGTTCATATTTCTCTAATTTTCTTGCTTCGGTTTTAAAAAATATTTTTTTCAAAAAATTTGTTTCAACCTCTGCCAATTTCTTGTAATAGTCATGTTCTACATTGTGCGCTCTGACCAGTCTGATGCGATTTTTTAGCGATGGATGATTCAAAAAGTATGTAGTATGAATGCCTTCAAAAAGTATTGGAAAATTGTCTTTTAATAAATTATTTAATAATTCCTTACTCTTTCTGGTTTCAACAATAAAAGGCAGTTTGCTAAAAAACGCCATAACCGTTTTCTTTCTTTGATAATAATATACTTTTTCAGCTATTGTTTCAAGCTCACTTTGCTTTCCGCGACCATATTCGTAACAGTGAAGAATAACTTTTATTCCTGACTCAGTAAGACTTTTACACTTATAATAAACATCAATTGCACCTCCGTAATCGGCAGGGTAGGGAACATCGAATGAAACAATATGAACTGAGTCTGTTTTCAATTAATTTAGAGATAATTTTTCGAAAATAATTTTGATATTTTCATAGGTTTGATTCATTAATCCGGGAATTTCACCATGATTTTTCCAGACAGCAATTTCAATTCCCTCTTCATTTTGAGGCACCGGAATTTCTGTTCCGTCAGAATGCATTTCGTACCAGTAAACAGCCTTGAGGATTAGTTTCTTCTGAAAATAAATATGATAAGTGATGTCGATTAATCTTCCGAGTTTCAAGTCATTGATTCCACATTCTTCCACAACTTCTCTGATTGCAGCAACTTCGGTTGTTTCTCCTTTTTCAACTTTTCCTTTTGGTAAATCCCATTTCCCTAAACGATAGATGAAAAGAATTTCATTTTTCTGATTATTTACAACACCACCGGCAGCTTCCAGATAAAAAAAATGATTTTTGAACTCAGTCCAAAGTTTTTCAAGATTGTGATGATAGATATTGATTTGACTAATAGAAGAATTTCTCAGTAATGCCAGTGCTTCTTCAAACTGGCTGGCTGTACTGAATTTAAGAGCCCTGACAGCATTTAGTGGTGTGTCTGTCAGCAAGACCAGCTTTTCATTATAAAAAACTTTGTACATTTGAGCTCGTTTGAAAACAAATGTAAACAATTTTTAACTGATGAATGTAAATACTGAAAAAGTTAGATTTCCAAAGAGTCAAAAAGATGCTTTTGATTTTTTGTCAGATATGGAGAATTACCGTCAATTGATGCCGGATGATACCAAATCTTTTGATATTCACGAATCCGGAAATGGTTTTTCTGTTCAAATAGGCAGTCTGCCAAGAGTAGGTATGAAGCTGAAAGAAAAAACCGAACCTTCTCAAATCGTTTTTGAATCTCCTTCGCCTAATTTTGAATATTATCTGACAATCAACATACAGGAAGTTGATGATTCAAATGCCGATGTTGGTCTGGATTTCGACGGCAAATTCAATCCGATGATAGAGATGATGGCAAAAAAACCATTGACCAATTTCATCAATACTATTGCCGAAAAGTTATGTCAGATTTGATTTAGTATTTAGGCTGTTACTTTAAATCTGTATAGATTTTCCGTTTTTTTACAAAATACTGATACGGAACCAGTTTTTTTGTGTAATAATTTTTGATACCCGGTTTTGAATTTCTGAGGTATCCGGGAAGTCTTTTGTAAAACCCAAAATGGGCTCTTACAATCGCCCAGCAATGCGGTAATCCTTCATAAAACAAAAAGATGATTCCTGTAATTCCATCCAGAATTAATCTGCTGAAAATCAATTGAAAGCCTTTGCCTTTTGGGAGGTTTTTTGCAAGCATACCCAGATTATTCCTGAAATTTAAATAAGTTTTTTGAGGGCTGTTGCTTTTCAAAGTGCCGCCACCCAAATGATATACTTTTGACTGACCGCAGTAATAAATTTTTCTACCCGAATTGTTCAAACGCCAGCACAAATCAATTTCTTCCATGTGTGCAAAAAAACTTTCGTCAAAACCGGAAGAGTCAATAAAATCTTTGGTTCTGATAAAAAAACAGGCACCGCTTGCCCAAAATGTCTGAATCGTATCGTCATATTGTCCTTTGTCCTCTTCCAAAGTCCAGAAAACCCGTCCGCGACAATATGGATAACCAAAATTATCGATAAAACCACCGCCTGCACCGGCATATTCAAATTTTTCGGGATTTTTATAATCCAGCATTTTCGGTTGAGCAACTGCAATTTCAGAGTTTTTCTCAAAGAGTGAAACCATCGGCTTGAGCCAGTTTTCAGTGACCTGAACATCGGAATTCAGAAGACAAAAAAGTTCAATTTCAGGATTTTCTTTTAAAATCTGAGCGACTCCGAAATTATATCCCTTTGCAAAACCAAAGTTCTCAGAATTTTGAATGATTTTAACAGCAGGAAAGTTATTTTGTAAAAACTGGATGGAATCGTCATCGGAAGCATTGTCAATCACAAAAATTTCAGCCCCTTCGGAATGTTGGACTACCGATGGCAAGAACTCTTTCAGCAGTTCCTGTCCGTTCCAGTTCAGTATGGCAATTGCAGTTTTCAATAGTCAATTCCTTTTTTGTATTTCCATCTTTTATGACTCCAAAGCCAGTTGTCGGGATGTTCTTTAATCAGATTTTCTAATTTTTCAAAGAATTTATTTACAATTTCCATTTCAACAAATTCTTGGTTGTTAGGTAGGATTCTTTCAAATTCGGTATGATAAAATCCTTGTTTGGTTTTTATGGTTTTACAAAAAACAACTGCCATTCCTTTTCTAACAGCGATTTTGTCAAACCCTGCAAAAACCGGTGTTTCCTGATTCAGAAATTGGATGCTGTGTTTGACCATTGATTTTTTCGGGCTTTGATCGGCAACAAACAGATAGGTTTTCTCTCCTTTATTTTCAGCCTTCATCATAAACCGTCCGGTTTCCTTCATGTCAAGTGCAGTCGTACCAAATTTACTTCTGATGTTGTTAATTCTTTCGTTCCAGAAAGGATTTCTGATTTTATGATAAACAGCGAGTGTTTCTTTTGTTCTCAGATATTTGACCAAACCGATAAACCATTCCCAGTTAAAAATATGGCCTGCCATCAGGATTATATCTTTGCCTTCATTTTTACATTCTTCAAAAACCTCAAGACCTGAATAGGTATGTCTTTGGTCTAATTCTTTTTGTGAAATAGAAAAGCTTTTAAGTGTTTCAACCAGATAGTCAGCAAAGTTTTTGTAAAATAATTTCTGTATTTTTTTGATTTCAGTTTCTGATTTCTCGGGAAAGGAATTTTTTAAATTTTCTTTGATTATTTTCCTTCTGTAACCAATTAAATAATTCAATAAGAAATAAATAACAGCCGAAAAAGCATACAGCAACCACATCGGAAGCAATGAGAAACAATACAATATCCCGTAAAAGAAACGGTTCATCAGCTGAAATAATTAATCTGCAAATTTAAGACATTCTTTCCAAAGCGTATCATTGGGCGGAGCAGCGATTATATTGATTTCTTCTTTTTTGACCGGATGTATAAAACTGATTTTCCGGGCATGCAATGAAATCCCACCGTCGGGATTTGATCTTTTTGCACCATATTTCAAATCTCCTTTTATGGTGTGTCCAATGAAACTCAACTGAGAGCGAATCTGATGTGAACGACCGGTGTGCAGTTCAATTTCGAAAAGAGAATAGTGATCCAAATTGCCGAGAACATTGTATTCTAAAACTGCTTTTTTGGCTTCCGGCGTAGGTTGGGTATAGACTGTAACCTTGTTGTTTTTTGGATTTTTTTTCAGATAATGTTCAAGAGTTTCAGATTTAATTTCTGCTTTTCCTTCGGTTATTGCCCAGTAAATTTTCTGAACTTCTCTGGTCTTGAACAATTCATTCATTCGGGTCAGTGCCTTGCTTGTTTTTGCAAAAACAAGAATTCCGCTGGTCGGACGGTCAAGTCTGTGAATCAATCCCAGATAGACATTTCCGGGTTTGTTGTCTCTTTTTTTTAGAAATGATTTGATGATTTCAATCAAAGAATCATCTCCGGTTTTGTCACCTTGGGATAGCTCTCCGGGCAATTTGTTAATCACAATCAAATGATTGTCTTCGTACAGAATTCTGTTCTCAATATTTTTCGTCATTAATTTTCAATCAAGGGTTCATACATCATAATTGCATGATTTTCAACAAGCAGGCTTTCGGTTTCAGTGTTTTCTGTTTTTGTGATTTTTACGATTTGATTGTGTCTTGAATACGCACCCCAAAATTCATTTTTCATCAAATGATTTCTTTCCTCGATTCGGTAAATTTCAGTGAGTTTAAATTTAGAAAACAATTCACCGTTCAGATGTGTTTCGTCTAACCAAAGTTTTAAAACAAATGAATTATCGGTCTCATTTTTTACCTGAAAATCAATATAATTATAAGCCAGAGTAGCACCTGCACCAAACGGAACTTTGCGGTTGACATCCGGAAAAACATCAAAACCGTGCCGGTGTCTTTCAGTGATGGTAATCGGACTATGTGCAAAAATCCAGAAAAGAAGATTTCCGAGTTGACATAAACCGCCACCTGTTCCTTTGCTTATTTTTCCATTGTTTAGCACCAAACCTTCCAAATAACCTTTTGATTTTGTAGGTCGTTCGACAAGTTTCCAAAATGAAAAACATTCCCCCGGTTTGATTTCAATTCCGTTAATCTTCCGAATTGCAATTTCAAGATTTGTTTTCTTGTTGTGTTGAAGATACATGTCAACACCCTTAAGCGGTCTGAGAATTAATGATTTGTGTTTGAAAACCGAATTGTCAAATTCTGTATTGCCAATCGTTGAACAATACTTATTTTTTGAAAACAACAAATCAAATTTTCTTTTCAGAATATAATATTCTTTCCCTAATTTTTGTCTGAATTTATTTCTGTAAATAGGTTTGTCGATATTTCTGACCATGACTAAAAAAATTAGTACTGCTCATTTTCATTCGGAAAATCAACGCTTTTCACATCAGAGACATATTGCTTAACTGCATTTGTGATATCGTCATAGAGATTCAGATATTGTCTCAAAAACTTAGGTTTAAATTCATGTGTCATTCCAACCATATCGTGGAAAACCAGTACCTGACCGTCACAATTATGTCCCGCACCGATACCGATGGTCGGAACAGTAATGTTCTCAGTTACTTTGGCTGCAAGATTTGCAGGTATTTTTTCCATCACCAGTGAGAAAACACCCAGGCTGTCCAGAAGTTTTGCATCATCCATTAATTTAATGGCTTCGGCTTCTTCTTTGGCACGAACCTTATAAGTTCCAAACTGATAAATTGACTGAGGTGTCAAACCAAGATGACCCATGACCGGAATACCGGCATTGATGATTTTTTTTATAGATTTTTCAACTTCAGATCCACCTTCGAGTTTGATTGCATGAGCGCCCGATTCTTTCATGATTCTGACCGCAGAATCCAATGCTCTTTGCGGGTCGGACTGGTAAGTGCCAAAAGGTAAATCTACAATGACCAGTGCTCTTTTGACTGCTCTGACAACTGACTGGGCATGGTAAATCATCTGATCGAGTGTAATGGGTAGTGTAGTTTCATGACCCGCCATTACATTTGAAGCTGAATCTCCGACCAATATTGCATCGATTCCGCCTGCATCCACCATTTGTGCAATTGTGAAATCATAGGAAGTCAGCATACTGATTTTCTCGACTCCTTTCATACCTCTGATGGTTTCTGTAGTAATTCTTTTAATTTCTTTGTTAACAGACATCTTTTGAAATTTTAGCTAAGGTAGGATTATTTCGCTTTAATGTCTTATTTTTGCGTGGCCAATTTTAAACTGTAATTCTGTACTTTAACT
This sequence comes from uncultured Weeksellaceae bacterium, assembly GCA_964346785.1. Classification (GTDB taxonomy): domain Bacteria; phylum Bacteroidota; class Bacteroidia; order Flavobacteriales; family Weeksellaceae; genus Moheibacter. The sequence goes on from CAYFWH010000027.1 coordinate 14,316, forward strand.
AAAGTGTTTGAAGTTCAGGTTTTAGAAATACTTTACAGCGGCATAAAAAAATTAATTGATGAAAATAACTGTAGTAGGAACCGGATATGTAGGCCTGGTTTCAGGGACATGTTTTGCAGATGTCGGAATAGAAGTCGTTTGTGTGGATATTGATCAAAAGAAAATCGATAAACTCAAATCCGGAATTATTCCAATTTATGAACCTGGACTCGAAGAAATGGTGGTTAGAAATCACAAAAACGGAAGACTTAAATTCAGTACCGATTTGGGTGAAGCGATTCAGGGTACCGATGTCGTTTTTATTGCTGTAGGAACACCACCCGGTGAAGATGGTTCTGCGGATTTGACTTATGTATTGAATGTCGCACGCGAAGTAGGAGAGAAGATGTCTGATTATCTCGTAATTGCAACAAAAAGCACAGTTCCGGTTGGTACGGGAGAAAAAGTTAAAAATGAAATTTCTAAAGCATTAAAATCCAGAAATTCAGACCTTGAGTTTTCGGTGGCATCAAATCCTGAATTTTTGAAAGAAGGGGCGGCCGTAGAAGATTTCCTGAAACCCGATCGTATCATAATCGGAACCGAAGATGAAAGAGCCAGAGCGATTATGCATCGTTTGTATCAGCCTTTTCAGCTAAGCAGTAACCGAATGATTTATATGGATATTCCTTCTGCCGAAATGACCAAATACACCGCCAACGCAATGCTGGCTACCAAAATTAGTTTTATGAATGACATAGCAAATCTCTGTGAAAGAGTAGGTGCAAATGTTAATATGGTCAGAAAAGGAATTGGGTCTGATACCCGAATCGGAAATAAATTTATTTATCCGGGTACAGGTTATGGAGGTTCCTGTTTTCCAAAAGATGTAAAGGCAATCATCAGAACTGCAAAAGAATACGGTTATGAGTTGAGAGTACTTCAATCGGTTGAAGCCGTCAATGAAGACCAGAAAAGTATTTTAGTTAAAAAAGTAGTTTCACATTTTGGCGAATATTTAAGTGGTAAAACTTTCTGTCTTTGGGGATTGAGTTTCAAACCAAATACAGACGATATGAGAGAAGCACCTTCGATTGTCATCATTGATGAGTTGATGAAAAGAGGTGCGAAAATAAAGGCTTACGACCCGATTGCAATGGAGCATGCACGAGAGTATTATCTAAGCGACAAAATTACTTATTGCAAGGATGCTTATGAATCATGCGACGATGCGGACGCTCTTCTTTTGGTAACCGAATGGTCTGAATTCAGAATGCCGAACTGGAATATATTATCTAAACTACTGAAAAATAAAATTATTTTTGACGGAAGAAATATATACGACCCTGAATATCTAAGAGATTTGGGTTATATTTATTATGGAATTGGATTAAAGAATTAAAAAATGAATACTACAGATAAATCATTAAAAAATAAAAGAGTCGGAATCACATTCAGTACTTTTGATTTACTGCATGCCGGTCATATCAAAATGCTTGAAGAGGCAAAAAGTATTTGTGATCATTTAATCGTTGGTTTACAGATGGATCCGAGTATTGACCGGCCGGAAAAAAACAAACCGACTCAGTCAATTGTCGAAAGATACATTCAGCTCAAAGGTTGTAAATTTGTGGACGAGATTGTTCCTTATGTTTATGAGCAGGATTTGGAAGATATACTCAGATCTTTCAAAATTGATGTGAGAATTCTTGGTGACGAATACAAAGACAAAGATTTTACGGGAAGAACTTATTGCGAAGAAAAAGGAATTGAACTTTACTTCAACAGAAGAGATCACCGTTTTTCGAGTTCGGATCTGAGAAAGACAGTACATGAGCTTGAAAACTTGAAAGTAATTCATAAAAAATCAAATTGATTTTGACGAAAAAAACTATCATAATTACGGGTGGGGCAGGATTTATAGGCTCACATGTGGTAAGAGAATTTGTAAATAATTACCCGGACATCTTGATTGTAAATCTGGATTCACTGACCTATGCAGGAAATCTTGAAAATCTGAAAGATGTTGAGAATTCATCAAATTATCGTTTTGTAAAAGCTGATATTACAGATGAAAAATTGATTGATCAAATTTTTGAAGAATTTCAACCTTCGGGTGTAATCCATCTTGCTGCAGAATCACATGTGGACCGATCTATCGAATCACCGCTTGAATTTGTGAAAACTAATGTGCTCGGAACAGTTAATCTGCTGAATGCAGCCAAAAAAATATGGAATTCTGATTTTGAAGACAAAAGATTTCTTCATGTTTCAACAGATGAAGTATATGGAACTTTGGGTGAAACCGGATTTTTCACCGAAGAAACGGCATACGACCCGCATTCTCCATATTCTGCATCAAAAGCAAGTTCAGATCATTTTGTGAGAGCTTATGCGGACACTTACGGACTGCCTGTGGTTATTACAAATTGTTCGAATAATTACGGGCCAAATCAGTTTCCTGAAAAACTAATACCGCTTTGCATCCACAATATCATCAATAAAAAATCACTACCTGTCTATGGTGAAGGAATCAATACCCGCGACTGGTTGTTTGTTATCGATCATGCAAAAGCAATTGATTTGATTTTTCATAAGGGAAGGTTGAATGAGAGTTACAATATTGGCGGTTTCAATGAATGGAAAAATATTGATCTTGTCAGAGAGCTTTGTCGTCAGATGGACAAAAAGCTCAACAGGGCAGAAGGTGAGAGTGAAAAACTGATTACATTTGTAAAAGACCGACCGGGACACGATTTGAGATATGCAATTGATGCAGAGAAAATAAACCGTGAATTCGGATGGAAACCGAGTGTAACTTTTGAGGAAGGTCTGTCAAAAACCATTGACTGGTATCTGAAAAATCAGGATTGGTTAGACAGTGTGACCAGTGGAGCGTATCAGGATTATTATGATTCGATGTATTCAGATAGGAAATAAATTTCTATTTTTGATAAAACCAAAAATCAGCATTAACTCATAAAATGAAAGGAATCATACTTGCCGGCGGCTCCGGCACCAGATTATATCCGCTGACGATTTCGGTCAGTAAACAGCTTATGCCGGTTTATGATAAACCAATGATTTACTATCCGTTGTCAACGCTTATGCTTGCGGGAATCAGAGAAATTCTGATTATCACAACACCTCAGGACAATCATGCTTTCCAAAGTTTACTTGGCGACGGAAGTCAGATTGGTTGTCAAATTAGTTACGAAATTCAACAGAGTCCGGATGGTCTTGCACAGGCATTTATCATTGGTTCGGATTTTATAGGAAATGATTCTGTTGCTTTGGTTTTGGGTGACAATGTCTTTTATGGAGCCGGTTTGCCAAAATTATTGAAATCGAAAACCAGTATCAGCGGTGGCTGTATTTTTGGTTACCAAGTTTCTGATCCTGAAAGATATGGTGTGGTTGAATTTGATTCTGATTTCAAAGCAGTTTCAATCGAAGAAAAACCTGAAAATCCCAAATCAAATTTTGCAGTTCCGGGTTTGTATTTTTATGACAACAGAGTGATTGAATTTGCAAAGAATTTAAAACCATCCAAAAGAGGTGAACTCGAAATTACAGATATTAATAAAATCTATCTCGAACTTGGCGAACTTGAAGTGGGATTGATGGGCAGAGGTACTGCATGGCTTGATACCGGGACTTTTGATTCGCTTCATTCCGCAACAGAGTTTGTCAGAATTATCGAAAAAAGACAAGGTGTAAAAGTGAGTTGTATCGAAGAAATTGCTTACAGATATGGATATATTGACCGTGAACAATTATTGATTTCTGCTGAGAAATACGGAAAAAGTCAATACGGACAATATCTCAAAAAATTAGCTGATAATTTATAACCGGAGTTCAGTTTTAAAATATTCCGATTTATAAAAAATCATCAACCAAATCTTCGAGTTCATATTGAGTCATACTTCCTTTATGGAATTTTAATTTCTGACCATTTTTGTAAAACAGTGTTGCCGGAATTTCACCGTACCAGTTGCTGTCAATCGCTTTGAGAACTTCTATAGTCGAGCTTCCGGTATCATCCAGCACATAAACATCGGTATCTATATTATGCCTTTCAACAAATCTTTTGACCTTGGTATCCAGTAATCTTTTAGCATCAAGCGAAACCAGTATCATTTTAAAATTATTGTCATTTTGATATTGTTTGTGAACATTCATAAAACCGGGAATTTCTCTTACACAGGGACTGCACCAGGTTGCCCAGTAATTCACAACATAGAGCACATCATCATTTTGATGAACAAGATTCTGTAATTCTTCGGGAGTAATTAATTCAAGAACTGGCTGAGTTTGCTGAGCCTGAACATTTGTAAATACCACAAATAAAAAAGCAAAGAATATTTTTTTCATGTCGTTATAGTTTTCAAAAAGCGTGCTAATAATCTTAATTTGATAAATAATAAATCTTATGATAAATTACCAGTATTTATCAATCATATAAATCATTTGTGCCATTACAATTGCGCCGAGATGCAACTCTCTTTTGTTGACTTTGTCAAAAGTATCCGCTTCGTTGTGATGGATGTCAAAATATCGTTGTGAATCGGGTACAAGCCCGGCCACCGGAACGCCCATTTTGTATTTCAAAGGATTGATGTCAACACCGCCGTAACCTTTTTCGAGAAGATATGCGCCGTATGGAATAAAAAGCGGAAGCCAGCTCTGAATTTGTTTGATTTTTGAATCATCCATATCGAGTGAAATTCCTCTTGGAGAAAAACCACCGGCATCGCTTTCAAGTGCAAACAAGTGTACTTCCTTTTTATCAAATGCCTCTTCAGCGTATTTTATTCCACCGCGGTTTCCGTTTTCTTCATTTGCAAAACAGACAAAACGAATGGTGTGGTTGGGATGGATTCCGAGTACTTTGAAAGTTCTCAGAATTTCAATGGTCTGAACAATTCCCGCGCCGTCATCATGCGCACCTTCACCAACATCCCAGCAATCAAGATGACCGCCTACAGTAATGATTTTATCATCTTTTCCTTTGATTTCACCAATAACTAAATAATTGATTTTTTCTTATTTCATGCCGCATTCTGAATTGAGTTTAAGTCTGACAGGCTGCTCATTCAGTAAATCCGAAATCATATCTGCAGTTGAATTCCCGATTGTAACTGCCGGGATTTTGGGGTATTTTTCATCATAAGACATCATTCCGGTATGCGGAATGTCACCCAACCCGGTAGAAACTGAACGAACAATTACAAACTTTCCGCCTTTTGCAGCTACCATTCACGCTGTCTGTGAACGATACATAAATGCTTCGCCGTATCCTTTGAAAGTTTGGGTGTGTTGTTGCGGAAAATGATAATCAAAAAAAACAATTTTATCTTTCACCTGCTCAGGACTCAGTTTTTCAAATTCCTCAATAGTACTGACTCTGATTAATTCTCCCTCCACATCTTTCTTTCCGGTGCCTTCAGAATTTCCAAGTGATAAGAATTTCAACTCGGTCCAGTTTCCGTTTTCTGTTTTGTAATGAAGACTCTCTTCGCCTCTGAACCAAACCGGAACCATTGTTTCCTGCAACCAGACCTTATCAGCACCCGCTTCTTTCAACTTTCTTTCTGCCCACTCGGTTGCTCTGTCATAAGATTCTGTACCGCTTAGCCGGTGACCTATATTTTGAGTCAAATCATAAAGATTGCTATATGCTTTTCCGTTTAGCAGGATTTCATGTGCGATTTTACTGAACTGTACCGAGTCGTCTTTGATTTGACCAAAGCATATTCCGCTTAGAATTAATGTGCTAAGAAGTATTTTTTTCATTACTGTTTTTTTATATTTTTTAAAGGTATAAAAACTTTCAAAAAAACAGGTTCAAACCGTATATAAATTAGAATTGATATTTTATTTGAAGTAGCTAAATTTGAGTTTTACTGTCAGAAAGTGTAATGAGAAATTTATAGTATAAAAAAAAGTTACTCTTGATTCAATCGAAAGAAGAGTAACTTTAACCAACCTAAACCTATGAAAAGTTACATAATAACTCTGTACAAATATAAAACTATTTTTATAATAAACAACAACTAAAGAAACTTTTGAATGCTTTTTTACATTCTTTCGGGAGATTTTACGCCGATAAGCAGTAATGAATTAAAAATCATTACGGATGTAAGTTTACACAAATAAAGTCTGAATTGTTTAATTTTTTTGTTTTCTGCGTTTAAAATCGGGTAATTCTGGTAAAAAGAATTAAAAAGCTTTACCAAATCATATACAAAGTTACAAATAAGCGCAGGATTTAATCCTTCGGCAGAATTTTTAATTACATCTTCAAAATCATAGATATGTCTGAGTATTTCTTTTTCTAATTGATTCAATTCAATTTCTGAAGTATTGAAATCAGCAGGTTGCTCTTTTCTGAGAATTGATTGAATTCTTGCATAAGTATATTGTATAAACGGACCAGTATTTCCTGCAAAATCAACACTTTCTTTTGGATTGAAAAGCATCCCTTTCTTCGGGTCAACTTTCAAAATGAAATATTTAAGTGCACCCTGACCGATGGTTTCAAACAGTTCATTTTTTTGACTCTCATCGTAATCGCCGAGTTTGCCAAGCTCAGAAGAAATTTCCTTTGCAGTTTGAAACATTTCTTCCATCAAATCATCTGCATCCACTACAGTTCCTTCTCTTGACTTCATTTTCCCTTCGGGCAAATTTACCATACCATAAGAAAGGTGTTCAAGAGAATCAGCCCATTCAAAACCAAGTTTTTTAAGAATTAAAAATAAAACTTTGAAATGGTAATCCTGTTCGTTACCAACAACATAGATTAATTTGTCAATATTAAAACTGTTGAATCTTTCTACCGCAGTTCCCAAATCCTGAGTCATGTAAACCGCTGTTCCGTCAGATCTGAGCACTAATTTTTCATCCAGTCCTTCGTCAGTTAAATCAATCCAAACCGAGCCATCTTCTTTTTTAAAGAAAACACCTGAATTTAATCCTTTTTCAATCAAGTCTTTACCCAAAAGATAGGTATTGCTTTCGTACTGATAGTGGTCAAAATCAACGCCCATTCTATGATAGGTTTTTTCGAAACCGTCATAAACCCAACCATTCATTTTTTTCCATAAATCTCTGACTTCCTTATCACCGGCTTCCCATTTTCTAAGCATTTCCTGTGCTTCGAGAAAAAGTGATGCATTCTTTTTTGAATCATCTTCTGACTGACCGGCATCCATCAAATCTTTGATTTCTTGTCTGTAGTGTTTATCAAACTCCACATAATATTTACCTACAAAATGATCGCCTTTCATTCCGGTAGATTCGGGTGTTTCGCCATTTCCGAATTTTTTCCAGGCTATCATTGATTTGCAAATATGAATTCCGCGGTCGTTGATAATCTGAATTTTCTGAACTTTATGACCTGCGGCTTTAAAGATTTGAGCTACCGAATAACCAAGTAAATTGTTTCTGATGTGTCCAAGGTGAATCGGTTTGTTGGTGTTTGGCGAGGAATATTCTACCATCACCGATTTAGGATTTGGATTATTTTTAATGTAGCCAAATTCAGGATTGTTTGAGTTTTCAATCAATCCCTGAAGCCAAAATTCATCCGGAAAACTCATATTCAAAAAACCTTTGACTACATTGAATCCGGTAATAATTTTTTCTGAAAGCAAAGCATTTCCGATTTCATTCCCGATTTCTTCAGGTTTTTTTCTGAGTTCTTTAATCAATGGAAAAGTTACCAAAGTATATTCACCTTCAAATTCTTTTCTGGTATTTTGAATCTCAAGTTTTTCAGTTTGAATTTGATAAGTTTTCTGAACTGTTTTTTTGATTGCTTCTGAAGCTATTTGTTTGAGATTCATTTGTAATTTATTTAATGGATTAAAATTTATTCAGCTGTTGTAAAAACATTCTGAACATCATCGTCTTCTTCAATTTTTTCGAGCAGTACATCGAGCTCAGCCTGTTGGTCAATTCTTTGGTTACCTGTGGTATTCTGTCAAAACCGCTGCTGATGATTTCAAGATGATTGTCTTCAAAGAATTTCTGAAGCTGGCCATAGCTTTCAAAAGGTGCGTCAACCTCGATATTTCCTTCGTTTTCATTGACTTCTTCAGCACCGTAATCTATCAGTTCGAGTTCGAGTTCTTCGATATCTTTTTCACCGGGTTTGATACTGAAATTACAAACATGGTCAAACATAAATTCAACAGATCCCTGAGTACCGAGACTACCACCACAGTTATTAAAATAACTTCTGATATTGGCAACTCTCCGGTTGTTGTTATCGGTTGCAGTTTCAATCAGAATAGCAATTCCGTGTGGTC
>CAYFWH010000028.1:0-21439 GCA_964346785.1 uncultured Weeksellaceae bacterium
AATCCACGCCCACAGCAAACTAACAGTTACGCCCCAACGAACAGCCGAGATTCTTTTGGTCAGTCCCACACCAATAATTGAACCGGTAATGGTGTGTGTGGTAGAAACCGGAATACCCAGGTGATCGGTTAAAAACAAAGTAATTGCACCGGCAGTTTCGGCACTTACACCCTCTAATGAAGTTACTTTTGTGATTTTTGTCCCCATGGTTTTAATGATTTTTGAACCACCGGCAAGCGTTCCCAAACCGATGACCAGAAATGATGTAAAAGGAACCCAAAGATAATGCTCTGTGAAATATTTGAATTGTTCAGACTCCTCCAACGCCAGATAAACCGGATCCTGAACCATCTGTACATGGTAATAAATCACGGCAGCACCTATAATACCCATTACTTTTTGCGCGTCGTTCAATCCATGACCCAAACTGAATAAACCCGAAGAAACCAATTGCAACCGCTTAAAAGATTTTTTTTTTTTTTTGTGTCTTACATTTTTGAACAAATTGATAATGATTATGTTAATGACAATAGCCACCAGCATTCCAATCATAGGAGCAAGAAAAATAAACAGAAACACAGGAATGACTTTTCCAAAATTGATGATGTCCTGACTAAAAATTGTTTTGAATGCAGTCCATAAGCGGTCAGAAAAAACCATTTCAGAAGACAATCCACTGTAGTTTACATACAATGCGTGCATCAGTGCAGCACCCAGAAAACCGCCTATGAGCGTATGAGAAGACGAGGACGGAATTCCAAACCACCAGGTAAATAAATTCCAGATGATGGCCGATAGAATTCCTGCGAAAATCACTTCAAGACTGATAAAATTCTGTGAAACAATTTCGGCAATTGTATTCCCGATTTTAAATTCACCTATGAGATACGCAGCCACAAAAAATGCGGCAAAATTCCACATAGCAGCCCAGATAACTGCCTGAAGCGGGGTCAGTGTTTTGGTTGAAACAATGGTGGCAATCGAATTGGCAGAATCGTGAAAGCCGTTGATAAAATCAAAGACAAGCGCCAGCGCGATGATTAAAATTAATAAAAAAGGTAAATCCATTTATGAATATTTGATCATCACACCATGAATAATATTTGCAACTGTCTCCGCCTGATCGGTTGCAATTTCAAGATTTTCCAGAACCTTACTTACTTTGATGATTCTGATCGGATCATTGGTATTGAACAACTCAACCATTGAACGCGATAACAGACGGTCAGCCTCATTTTCGAGCGCATTTACCCTGATACAAGATTTTTTCACATCATCAGTGTTTTTAAAATCTTTTAAATGTAACATCACAGTTTGAATTTCCTTGCAAGCTTCATAAATTATCTCTGCAAATTGAGAATAAGCATCCTGATAAGGTGTCTCGTACAGAACGATGTATTCTGTTGAAGCGTGAATATAATCGGCTATGTCGTCCAAACCCGAAACAAGTTGCTGTATGTCTTCACGGTCAAAAGGAGTTATGAAATTTTTGTTCAACTCATCGAAAACCGTATGTGTGAATTCGTCATTTTTGTGTTCAAACCGTTTCATTGTTTCAAGAAACCCGGGATTCAATCCGTTTTTTGTGTCGATTTCAGTTTTAAAAACTGACGACATCTCAACCAAATTGGCTGTAATCTGCTCAAACAGCTCAAAAAAGACTTTGTCTTTTGGCTGAAAAAAATGAAATAAATTTCTAAGTTTCAAATTCTATAGTTTTAAATGTTAATGATTGTCGGCAAGTTTTCATCGCTAATTTATTTTGATTTACATTGAAAATCAAAAAATTGAATGGAAACTTGAAAATAAAGTCGAATATAAATATATGAAATATATGAAAACAGCAAAGCTTTTCTTTGTGAAGTATTTGACGGGAAGATGTAAAATGTTTAAAAAAATAAACGCTTGAGATCATCTTTCTGTTTAAAAATTTGTCCAGCTAATTGTTTTTCAAATTTGGTGTAAAGATAGTCTTGATACTGATTGATATAACAGAACTTTTGTCATAAAATAAAACTTTAACATTTTTAACCTAATCATCATTGTTGATAATCCTGTTAATACATTTGTCTCAAAAAATCCTTTTCTCCCAAAACATATTCTAATTTTGAAAAATGTAATTGTTTATCGTAAGAGAATCGGGTGAAATCCCCGGACTGTTGCGCAACTGTAATCCCAACGGAGAGTCAGACCTCTGGTAAACAAGACATTGCTTTCGCATAAAAAGTGATCGTCTGAAAAATCTCTTCCTTTTATGGAAAAGTGAATTCGGAAAGACTTTTTGTCCTGAGCCGAACGGTTAATTATTGTTTTATATAAAAAATTAAAAAATGGGAATCTTTGATAAAAGAATCAACTACAAACCTTTTGAATATCCCGAAGTGATGGACTTTGTGGATATGATGAACCAGACCTTCTGGGTTCATAAAGAAATCGACTTTACCGCCGATATACAGGATTTTAAAACCAATCTTAGCGATACCGAAAAAGAAATTGTCAAACGAAGTTTGCTGAGCATTGCACAGGTAGAAGTGGGTGTAAAAGCTTTTTGGGGCGATTTGTACAGACATTTCCCAAAACCTGAATTCAACAACCTCGGAAGTACTTTTGCAGAATCAGAAACCCGTCATTCAGAGGCTTATTCCAGACTCATAGAAGTGCTGGGCTACAACAAAGAATTTGACGGCATCTATGAAATTCCGATTTTCAAAAAGAAAATTGATTTGATGGATGAATACATGAATGCCAACAAAGACATTATCTGGAAATTGTTGTTTTTTGTAATCGTCATCGAGAACAGCAGTTTGTTTTCCCAATTTGCCAACATCTTGTCATTCACCCGTTTCAGAGGTTATCTGAAAAATACTTCCAACATTATTGCATGGACTTCAATCGATGAACAAACCCATGCCAATGCCGGAATTTATCTGATTAATAAACTGAGAGAAGAAGGTTATCTGAGAAATGAAATGATTGACGAACTCAAAATCGCAGTGGCACAATACATTCATTACGAAGAAGAATTGCTCAACTGGATTTATGAAAAAGGTGAACTGATTTTCTTTTCCAAAGAAGATATGCTGAATTTTATGAAATACCGTGTGGACGATGCTTTGGACAAGATGAATTTGGGTAAGATATTCAATATCAGTGATGAAGAATATCGACCGATGAAATGGTTTGACGAAGATGTATTTGCAAACGAACTCGATGATTTTTTTGCCAAAAGACCGACTGCCTATACCAAACACGATAAAAGTATCACTGCAAACGATTTGTTTTAAAAAAATAAAAATATGGAAAGACTATGGTGGCTGAACGATGAGAGTCAGCAAATATTGAACAGAGGCTATTTATTAAAAGGTGAAACGCCACAAAAAGCGATTGAAAGAATTGCGACTGCAGCGTGCAAAAGATTATACAAACCCGAACTCAAAGAAGCGTTTATAGAGATGATTGAAAGAGGCTGGATGAGTTTGTCTTCTCCGATTTGGGCCAATCTCGGCACCGAAAGAGGTTTGCCAATTTCGTGTTTCAATGTTCATGTACCCGACGACATCGAAGGCATCACCGGGAAATTGGGTGAGGTGATTATGCAAACCAAAACCGGTGGCGGAACTTCGGGTTATTTTGGAGAACTGAGACCAAGAGGAAGTGCCGTAACCGACAACGGAAAGAGTAGTGGTGCAGTGAGTTTTATGAAACTTTTTGATACTGCGATGGATACGATTTCACAAGGCGGTGTTCGTCGTGGTGCTTTTGCAGCTTATCTCGATATTGACCATCCCGATATTGAAGAATTTCTTCAAATTAAAGATATCGGCAGCCCAATCCAAAACCTATTTAATGCAGTTTGTGTACCCGATTACTGGATGCAGGAAATGATTGAAGGCGACCACGAAAAAAGAGAAATCTGGGCCAAAGTATTGCAAAGCCGTCAGCAAAAAGGATTGCCTTATATTTTCTTTTCAGACAATGTTAACCGCAACAAACCCGAAGTTTACAAAGACAAAAACATGCGAATCAATGCGAGCAATTTGTGTTCTGAAATCGCTTTGCCATCCAATGTAAATGAATCTTTTGTATGTCGTCTGTCATCGATGAATCTTGAATTGTACGATGAATGGAAAGATACCGAAGCCATCAAATTGGCGGTTTTCTTTTTGGATGCGGTGATGTCCGAATTTATTGCAAAAACAGAAGGGAATTACTATTTGTCGGCAGCCCATAATTTTGCAAAAAACCACAGAGCATTGGGGCTGGGTGTGTTGGGCTGGCATTCTTATCTTCAAAAAAACAGGATTGGTTTTGAAAGTTTGCAGGCCAAAACGCTGACCAATAAAATCTTTGGCGAAATTCAGGAAAAATCGCTCAAAGCTTCAAAAGATTTGGCATTGATTTACGGCGAACCCGAAGTGTTGAAAGGCTACGGCAGAAGAAATACAACCCTGATGGCAATTGCTCCAACGACCACTTCATCTGCTATTTTTGGTCAGACTTCACCCGGCATTGAACCCTACAGCAGCAACTATTACAAAGCCGGTTTGTCCAAAGGAAATTTTGTAAGAAAAAATAAATTTCTGAAAGAATTATTGGAAGAAAAAGGAATCGACAACGAAGATACCTGGCGCGAGATTATGTTGCACAACGGTAGTGTTCAGCATATTCAAGAACTGACACAGGATGAAAAAGATGTTTTCAAAACTTTTAAGGAAATTAGTCAGTACGAAATTATATTGCAGGCATCCATCCGTCAGAAGTATGTTGACCAGGCGCAAAGTCTGAATCTGAATATTCCTCCAAATCTGCCGGTAAAGGAAGTCAATAAACTGATTATTGAAGCCTGGAAATTGGGTGTGAAATCACTTTATTACCAAAGAAGTCAAAGCGTTTCGAAAGAAAAAATCAATGATTTGGTGGTTTGCAAAAGTTGCGAAGCCTGATTGTTGAATGTTCTAATATCAAAACAAAAACCCGTTACAACTTGATTTGTGACGGGTTCTTTATTGCTAATTGAATTCTTTGCAATGTAGATTTTGTTCAAGAAAAAGAGAAAATTTGGGAAATGAAATTGTGTTTATGAAAAAACATTGCTTTAGTCTTGCCCGAAGGGCAAGATGAAAACTTAGTTATTAGCGTTAGGGTTTTATCCAAACAATAAATTTACTCGTTTTCCTAGTCCAAATTCAAAAATTCGGTATAGTGTCGAAAGTTGAATGTCACATTTCCCATTTTCAAGTCGGGAAATATAACTTTTTTTCGTACCAACCTTTTCAGCAAGCTGCTCTTGTGTCATATTTGCTTCTTTACGCGCTTCTTTCAGTATTTCGCTAATTACAAAATACTGTGCTTTTTCTTCAAAATCATCACGCTTTTTAGAGCCTATTTTGCCATATTTAATGTCTAATAGCTCGTCAAAGTTTTTAGTATTTCTTATGTTTTCTTTATTCATTTTCTTTTCTTTTTAGCGTTAAAATATTCTTCTTTCAGTTTCAATGCCAAATCAATTTCCTTTTTTGGCGTTTTTTGTGTTTTTTTCTGAAACCCGTTAAACAGAATCACTAAGTTTCCTTTGTCGAAGCAACAAAAAATTCTGTAAATATTGCTTTCAAATTCAATTCGGATTTCATAAAGTCCGTCAGTTCCGGTTATATGGTCAAGGAATTTTTTCGGTACATTTTGTACAGTCCTCAAAATCTTAAAAACATATTCAATTTTTTCCTGCACTTTCTCAGTCTGTTCCAAATAGAAATCAGTGAAATAGTGTTCGTGAAAAATGATTTGTCTTTGAGTAAACATTACGCAAAGTTAACTTAAAAGTTATCAATGCGCAAATTTTTGTTGAAGTTTTATTTTTTTGACTAGAGTTTGAAAACGCTTACTGATAATGTCTGGCATATTTCTGTGGGCGGCTTTAGAACGAAGCTGCAAATTTAAAGTAATTGTCCTGCCACTCGCAGAGATATGTGTGTTGTCTGCTGTCTGTATTTCACTTTGTTATTCTGACTTCTGCACGAATCAATAATGAATCTTTCCCCAATTTTATATCCAAATATCTGATTTCATCAGGGTCAATATTTAAACTATACTTCTCTAGGATTTCATAATGTATCATTGAATCGGTCTCAAGTGATTGATAATCTGGCTTTCCAAGTAAGGAAATAATTTCGGTATAAGTCATTCCTTCCTTAAGATGGTTGTTGAGTAAATCATTAACTACATATTGACGATTGAGATAAAAACCGTCTTCTCTAAGAGTCCAATCGTCTTGGGAAAATGATTTTTGTCTATCCTGATTACAGGAGAATAAAGCAAAAAGTATAATGATGAAGCTAAATAAAACACCACTTAGACTAAATTTTTCCGGAGCAAGCAATTTCATAATTATTATTACTTCTGGATTTTATTTTACAATCACAAATTCATTTAGTTCTTTCTCAAAACAGTTTTTTCGTATTTGTTTTTAATTCAAACTATCAAAGTTTTTTATGAATAGCAGTTAACTACATAATACACGAAACTAACTCTTTTTCTAAAAACTCCAAAATTTAATTTAATCTTCAAAAACATAAAAAGTTATTAAATGGGATTTATAAAAATTTAAAAAAGGAAAAACTTAAAGATGTTGTATATCTTTCTATTTTACAGTAATTTACGACTTTCGCTCTAGGAAGTTAAAAGGAATAGAAACAAGAAATGTTAATTAAATTGCTTAAAAGAATGATTAGTTGCAATTACTGCAATTTTCATTTTTCCACAGATTTAAAGTCAAAAAAGATAATGACTTCTGCGATTTGCAAAAGTTGCGAAGCCTGATTGTTGAATGTTCTAATATCAAAACAAAAACCCGTCACAACTTGATTTGTGACGGGTTCTTTATTGCTAATTGAATTCTGTGCAATACAGATTTTGTTCAAGAAAAAGAGAAAATTTGGGAAATGAAATTGGGTTTATGAAAAAACATTGCTTTCGTCTTGCTCCTCGGGAAAGACGAAAGCTTAGTTATAATGTGGCGTTTTTTATTACTTCTTTTTCAGAAAAATTTCAATTACCCCATCTTTCCCCTTTTCCTTATATTTATCTGTAGCATTTTTTTCTTTAAGCACATTTATATATTCAATGTCTTCGGGTTTAATAGAATAAATTATATCTTCATCAACTTCTTTACCATCTAAAATTATTAATGGTTTTGTTTTGTGAGAATTATCTTCATAATAAGAATAACAATCTGAAATTATATCAATTCCCTCAACAGGTTGTTCAGAATAATATTCTTGGTCAATTGGATATTGAGGTTTTTTGTTTTTATTTATTTTTACATAGTAATACACTTTTTCAGCGTCTTTTATTCCCCAATAATCTGAGCAGCCACGTGAAGTCCAAGCATTTAAGCTATCGTGTTTTTTAAGAATTTCGACTGCTTTTAATGCTTTCATATCAATATAATTTCCATCAGCTAAGTAACCTTTAAAATCTTTTGTCAAATGTATTTTTGCAATTGTATTTAAGTCAAATCGATATTTTTGAAATATTACTCCTGGATAAAGTTGACTTTCATATCCAATTCTGTTTTCAAATCTTCCATCTTGAACAAATCCATCAGAGCATAAATTCATTTCTTCAACTTTTACTTGTTTTAAATTTGAGTCTATTTCCTTTAAATAATCAACCGTTAACTCACACAATTTGAAATCAGAAATTCTAATTGTATCAGATTTTTGTGCAAAAGATTTGAAAGTAATTATTAAAACTAAAAATATGAAAATTTTCTTCATTTAATATGATTTCTAAAAGTGTCTCATATAATACACGAAACTAACTCATTTTCTAAAGACTCCAAAATTTATTTTAATCTTCAAATCCATAAAGAATTATTAAATGGGATTTATAAAAAACTTAAAAAAGGAAAAAAATTAAATATGTTGCATATCTTTCTATTTTACAGAAATTTGGATTCAAATTTTTAGAAAACAATAAAACGCTTTAAACGACTTAAAGTTTATGGATTTACGGATGCAATTCATTCTGTGAGATTTTATTAAGATGCCGGTTTTGAAAAATACAATACCGATTTGATTTATGGCAGATTATTTATTTTATTTCTAATTGAATTCAGACAAACTTACTTTTTTATAAACTGCTTTGTTATCCTCACTCCAGCCAATCAGCACTTCATTTTCATTTAAAATCTGAATCATCGGATGGTTAGCATTTGCGTCTCCATTTGAAATCCTGATTTTTTGAAAATCATTGTCCATTGGTTTTGCAAGCATGATTTGCATATAAGTTTGATTGTCTTTTTCGTAATATTCACTGTAAACAATTAACGGAGTACCATCTTTTGAAACTGCCATTTGGGTAAATTCACCGTCCTGGCTGATCAACTTTTTTTGAGTAGTTTTTCCGTTTTCAATTACGCCAAAATAAATTCCATCTTCTCCTTCTTTCCCGGTAAACCAGCTGAAATATTTTTTGTTTCCGTCAACCGCAAGCGCAGGGCCATTGTGCGGACAACCATCCACAACCCACTGGTCATTGCTGATGTCTTCTGCCTCCGAAAAATTTGCACCGTTGTCAGTAGAAACCGACATTGCAATATCTCTGACTTTTTGGTCAGTCAAATTTCTAAAAGCGATTACAATTTCGTTTGGATTATTTCCGGAAACTGCTATCCGACAACATTCACAGGATTTTGTAGTCACCTGAACGCATCTCCAAAACCACCTCCTTTTAATGATTTTGCAAACATCAACGGTCTGTTTTTAATGATCGGATCGGGATTGTTGTCTAACCAAGCCACACCGATTTCACCATCAGCCAATCGGTTCAACCCCGAGAAATTGGGTGAAGAATATTGGTGTTTGTTTCTGTAAATACTTTCCGGTTTTGTCCAGCTCTGACCACCATCTTTTGATTCGATATAACTCAAATCCGAAACACCCCATTTTTTATTTGGAACAGGTGTCGAACTTTCATAAGTGGCCAGCAGGGTACCATCTTGTTTGAATACTATTTTGGGCATTCCCTCTTCGTGTACGCTTGTGTTTGCGGGAATTGGAATTTCTGTTTTGTCGCCAAATTTATTTTGGTCATTTTGCCAGCGGGCAAAAAACATTTTGGGAGAAGCACTTTCTTTTTCTTCCACCCAACTGATGGCGGGAATTCCGTTTTGGTCGGTGGTCATAAAAACACACGAAGCTTTGTTATCAGTATCTGACAACAGAATTTCAGGAGTTTCCTGTGTTTCTTTTTTAGATGAATTACATGAGGAAAAAAATAACCCAACTGCAAAAATCAGGGTGATAAATATGAAGTTATTTTTCATTTCAATTAATTTATTAAATATTTAAGACTCAGACCGGTATAAAAACTGATTTCAGGATTTGGATTGTAATAAGCCGGTTCTTTTCCGCCAAAACCTACTGCGTTTAGACTGACAAATGAACTGTATTTTGAATTGGTCAAATTATCTGTACCGGCATATAAATCGAGTACGAAACTTTTTCCGAGTGTGGTTTTGTAACCGATTTTCAGGTTTAGCACCGACCAGGCATCGTTAAATACTGTATTGGCATCGTCCAATGGCAGCTTGTCCGAATAATAAAAATCGAGGTTTGAATAAATTCCAAACGGCAGTTATGCATTGACGCCAAAACTCAGCGTCAACGGTGCAATACCGGTGATTTTATTTCCGTCAAAATTTGAAACCAACTGGTCATCGGCGTCATATATTTTGTAATCTGTGAACCTGAAATGAGCATAAGTCATCGCTGCATAAATATTCAGATTTTTGACAGCTTTGTAATCCGATTCTTTGAAAGCCTGCCACGCCAATGCGAGTTCAATCCCTCTGTGTTTGGTCTTTCCTGAATTTCTGTAAATCGTAATTCCCTGCTGTACAGCTTGTGGAATCAATTCGTTTTTCATATCCATTTCATACAAAGCCAAATCATAATTCAGTCTTTTGCCAAAAAATGAACCTTTTGCATTGACTTCATAATTGATAGCTTTCTGAGATTTTAAATCTCTGTTGACAGAGCCATCCACATTTCTGATTTCGTTGGTGGTAGGTGCAGAAAATCCTGAACTGACACTTCCGTGAAGACTCAGAAAATCACCAAATTCATAACTCAAAGCAATTCTCGGCGAAGGTTCTGCGTCCATTTTCTTTT
This sequence comes from uncultured Weeksellaceae bacterium, assembly GCA_964346785.1. GTDB lineage: Bacteria > Bacteroidota > Bacteroidia > Flavobacteriales > Weeksellaceae > Moheibacter. The sequence goes on from CAYFWH010000028.1 coordinate 10,173, forward strand.
TTCCGCTTCTTTCGGTAAACAGATAGTCGCTGTAATCATAGGTCAAACCGGTATAATTGACACCAAGTGCAAGGTGCATTTTGGGCGTTATCTCAGTGAGTGACTGAATGAAAAATGAATAAAGCGTATTTTTATATTCGGTATCGCTTCTGATGTCACCTTCGGTTCCGTGAACATTTTCGTATTGACTACCGGTCGAATAAGCCTGGTTGAATTCACCGCCAAAAGTAAATTTGGTATTGAATTTTTTAAATTCGGGATTGTAATCAAACAAAGATCTTCCGCCGTAACTCTGATAAACACTGTGTAGATAAGCGAAGGGTAGGGGATGGTCGAGGTGATAAAAATAACTGAAAACACTGGTGGTATTTGTGAGTTTGTCATTGAATTTATACCGTTGTCCCAAACCAATTCTTGTCCATTCCTGGTTTCGGCCCGCATTTTTATCGAGGTTATCAGGATTGGCCTGTCTTGGATCTTCAGTCATTGCGGTATAACCAAGCGCACCCGGAATCTGTGATTTTTGAGTTGTTCTGTTAATTAATAAGGTGATTCTTCGGTTGTCGGACGGAAAAAACTGAAAATTTCCGGTGATGAAATTTCTGAGGTCATTGCTGTGTTTGCGGTAACCATCATATTCCTGATGACCATAAGAAACATAAGAATTAAGTTTTTCGCTGCCGCTTCTGTAAATTCCGGCAAAACGGTTCAGACCATAATTTCCGACAAGACCGTTGGCTTCGATGCTTTGTTCCTGATAAGGAGACCGTTCCATCGAAAAATTAATGACACCGCCAATGCCACCGCCATAAATACTCGACGCAGGCCCTCTGATGATTTCTGCCCTGCCAAGGTCGTGAATGTCTAAACCTTCGATTCTGGTGGTTCCGTCCGCTTCGGTCAATGGAATATCATTTACATAAATCTTGATATCACGAATGCCAAATTGCGATCTGACACCGTTTCCGCGAATCGAAAGCCTTGCATCTGAAAGCGTACTCTGGTCCATTCGTACACCCGGAATACTGTTCATCGCGCTTGCCATAGAAGTTCCGCTTCCTTTTTTGAGCTGGTCCGCATTCAGCACCGAAATAGCACCTGCGGTTTCTTTGTTTGTTTTTTGGTCACTGTAGGCAGTGATTTTTACTTCGCCGAGCAATTGCGCATCGGTTTGCATTTGAACGGTCATTTTCTGACTTCCGGTATAGCTTACGGTAATCGTGCGGTAGCCATCAAGCGAAAAAATGAGGTCGTCTTTTGGCTGAAGAATTTGAATTTCAAAATTTCCGTTTTCATCCGTGAATCCGTATTCGGTGCCATCAGGATCATCGATTTTTACACCGGCAAGTCCGTCGCCAAAATCGAGGTCGCTTACTTTTCCGCTGAGTGAATGCTGTGCCGTGACAAAAGTTGACGACAACAACAGAAGAGCTGTTAAAATAACAGTTTGATAGATTTTCATTTTTAGTTTAATTCGTTTTTGTTTGCTAATAAATTGAGTCTGTCAACCAATAATTGGTTACAGGAAATATTCAGTCTTTTTTTTAAATGGGATTGATTTTGATTGTCAATAAGCTATTGACTATCCTCCGGCATAACTTTCTTCTGAAATATCAAAAGAAAATTAACGGAAATGATTTAAAAAAAGATGAATTGAAACGAATTAAACAATTGGAGGTCTGAGAATTGAGTTTTGGATATTGGTTCCGCTTGAAAAATTATAAGCCGGAAACAAAGGTTTATTTTCAGTTTTGAAGACCGGTGTTTTTTCGGACTGTTCTGAAAAATCATAAAAGAGAACAACCTGTTCAATTTTCACAATATTCTGAGGTGATTCAGTATTCTGGTCATCATCCATTTTTTCGCCTAACTGACACATACCGTTACAATGGACTTCGGTTTTTTCCTTGTTCACACAATGCGCTGCATAGGCCGAAGTATTGATCAGATAATCCATCAGCAATAATTCATTGTGAAAAGTCTGTCCAAAAATTGCAAAAATCAGTAACAAACTGAGAACCGGATGATATGTGTTGATTCTTTTCAAACCGAAGCGCAAAGTTAGTAAATCATAAATTGTTTAGAAGAATTCTAAATAGAGAATTTATGAACCGGGTCAATGATTTTTGTGGTTTTCCTTTGAATTAACTGATTATTTCATAATTCTGATTCCTTCCTTAAAAGTATTGGCGTGGGCATCAATAATATTTCTCAACTGAGGAGAATAACCGCCACCCATACTTACCTGAACCGGAATTCCGTGTTTTTTACAGGTTTCAAAAACCAAAATATCGCGTTGGCGACAATCTTCTGCGGTTAATTTCAATCGGCCCATCCGGTCGGTTTCGAGCACATCCACACCCGATTGAAAAAAAATAAAATCAGGTTTGACTTTTGGAATCAATTGATTCAGAATCGATTTTAGTCGTTCCAAATATTCCGCACCTTCAATGCCGTCGTCCAAGCCTACATCCAAATCAGAAATTTCTTTTTTGAACGGAAAGTTTTTCTGACCGTGCATTGAGAAAGTAAAAACGCTGTCATCATCTTTAAAAATATCGGCGGTTCCGTTCCCCTGATGGACATCGAGGTCGATGATCAGAATCTTTTTTTGGTTTTTGTGTTTAATCAAATAATTGGCTGCAACCGCCTGGTCATTCAATACACAAAAACCTTCGCCAAAATCATATCCCGCATGATGAGTTCCGCCTGAAATATTAAAACCGATTCCGCTCTCAAGCGCAATTTCGGCTGTTTTGATGGTGCCGTCAATAATTATAAGTTCTCTGTCAACCAATTCCGGAATCAAAGGAAAACCAATTCTTCTGATTTCTTTTTTATCCAATTCCAGGTTGAAAAGCCGTTCCATATATTTTGGGTCATGAACACCATTTAGAAACTCTTTATCAACCGGTTGAGGTTCAAAAAAATCTGACTTTTTAACGATTCCTTCGCGCAATAATTGTTGTGGTAATAATTCGTATTTGTCCATCGGAAAACGATGGTCTTCCGGCAACGGAAGTCTGTAAACCGGATGGTAAGCGATAAAAGATTGCATTTGATTATTTCTGTCGGGCTTTGATTTGTAATTCTCTGATTTTTTCGATGAGTTCTCCTTCGGCAGGTCCTTTTAGTCTGATGTCTTTGATGATTTCTTCGACCGGAAAAAAGTGAATCGGAGCTTCTTTTGAACCTCCTTCTTTCATCCATTCACCGAGCTGTTCCGCAGAGCTGAGATAGACCAAACCACCGATGCCTGCCCAGCCGTGAGCAGCTGCACACATCGGACAATGTTCACCGCTGGTGTACATAGTGGCTGCTTTTCTTTCTTCAACACTCAGATTTTCGACCGCCCATTTTGAGAGTTCAATTTCGGGATGAAACAACACATTGATTTCATTGATTCGGTTTCTTTCTTCTGCCAGAATGCGACCATCGCCACTGACCAAAATCGACCCAAACGGTTGGTCGCCGGCGTTAAAAGCTTCTTCGGCAAGTTCAAGACATCGTTTCAGAAATTGATAATCCTGTTCGTTTAATTTTTCTTTCATTTTATCTTACAAATACCAATTCTTTTTCAGATGAAAGCTTTTCGTCAAACGCATACCGGTCTTCGTTGAAAAGTTTTATACCATCTAAATCTGAGATGTTATTTTCGGCACAATATCTTGCCATACTGCCTCTTGCATTTTTGAAATAAGCCATAATCGGTTTCAGCACACCATTTTTGTAATCCATGAATTTAACATCGATTTTGGGTGATTTCAGTTTTTTATCATCAATCACTTTTGAATATTCAACGCTTGCCAGATTCAATAAAATCTCATCTTTTTTGAGTTTTGAATTCACATATTCAGTTAGTTCATCTTTCCAAAAACCATATAGATTTTTTGAGTCATCCACCGGAAAACGACTGCCCATCTCGAGTCTGTACAGCATGATTTTATCTTTGGGTCTGAGAATTCCGTACAGACCTGACAAAATCATCAGATTTTCATTTAACCATTTTTGTGCATTATCATCGAGTGACTCAGGATTCAAACCTCTGTAGGCTTCACCCTGAAAAGCGAGGACAGCCTGTAGCGATTCATTTGGATTTGGCTTTTCGTTCCACCTCTGATTTCTTTCAAAATTCATTTCTGCCAGATCGTTCGAAATCGACATCAGTTTTTCGAGTTCTGTAGGTTTCAACTTACTGAGTTTGTCCATAATCACAGCAGATTTTTGGATAAACTGAGGTTTTGCCGATTGATTCCATTTTGAATTTGACTCCACAGCCATTAATTTGGCCGGAGAAAGCAGTATCTTCATTTGTGAAATTTTAATTACATAAAAGCGTAAATATCACCTTTTCCTTCTCTCAACACAAGTACTTCATCAGCCGAAATATCGATAATGGTAGAAGCTATATTTCCGCAAATTCCGCTGTCAACCACTACATCTACGAGTTTATCAAATTTCTCAGCAATCAATTCCGGATCGGTTGTATATTCAATGATTGCATCGTCGTCTTTGATTGAAGTTGAAGCAATTGGGTTGCCTAATTTTTCAACAATCATCTGAGGAACCAAATGATCCGGCACTCTGATACCGACGGTCTTTCTGTTTTTATAAGTATTTGGCAGTTTTGAAGAAGCTTCCATTACAAAAGTAAACGGACCGGGCAGTGCTCTTTTGAGTAATTTGAAATGTGAGTTTGAAATTGGTTTTGTATAATATGCCAGGTGACTCAGGTCGTTGCAGACAAAAGAAAACTGCGCTTTTTCGGGTTTAATACCTTTCAGTCGGCAGAGTTTTTCCATTGCTTTGGCATTGGTTATATCGCAGCCCAGACCATAAACGGTATCTGACGGATAGATGATTAAACCGCCGTCTTTAAGCGTTTCCACAATTTGGTCTATTGCTCTTTCGTGTGGATTTTCGGGGTGTACCTTAATAAGTTTTGCCATGATTTTGTGTTTTATTCAAATCTATTAATTAAATCTTTCAATTGTTCAATTCATCGGTTTTATTTTTTGTCAACCACCGGTCTGTTTTCTCCGTTGGCGAGTTCCCAGGCGGTTGCAAAAATTAACTGTGCTCTTTTGGCGAGCATATCATAATTGATTTTGTCGGGTGTATCGGTTGGTTTATGATAGTCTTCGTGAACACCGTTGAAATAAAATATAACCGGGATATTGTTTTTTGCAAAATTGTAATGGTCAGAACGGTAGTAGAACTGGTTGGGGTCATTTTTATCATTAAAAGTATAATCCAGGTTTATACCGATGTATTTTTTATTGACTGCTTCAGATACATTGTGCAGGTCGGTACTCAGCATATCCGAACCGATTAGATAAACATAATTTGGATTGTCTTTGTGTTGATTATCCACACGGCCAATCATGTCTGTGTTCAGATTTGCAATTGTGTTTTCGAGCGGAAATACAGGCTGAATGTCGGTATAAAATCTTGAACCCAGCAAACCGATTTCCTCACCGGTTACATGTAAAAATAGGATGGATCTTTTGGGTTTGAAACCGGCTTTCTCGGCTTCTTTAAAAGCTTTTGCAATTTCCATTACGGCAACTGTTCCCGAGCCGTCATCGTCAGCACCGTTATAAATCTCACCATTGTTGACACCAACATGGTCATAATGAGCTGAGACAATCAAAATTTCTTCGGGTTTTTCACTTCCTTCTATAAATGCCATTACATTTTCAGTGTCTTTTTTTATTCTCGGAAAAGTTCCTGCAGGGATGGACTGGAAGTAATTATTTACGAATTCACTTTCAGGAGATGAAATTCCGTTTTTTATATAAAAATCACGAATGTAATTGGCAGCTTTTTTCTGACCTTCTTCACCCGTATTTCTACCTTCAAACTCATCAGAAGCAATAACATAAAGTAGTGTTTCTAAATCTTTTGAATTAATTTGGTTAATGTATTTCGGTAAAACCTTGTCATAATCAGTTTTGCTGTATTCTTTTGTTGTGGCACACTGAACACTCAGCATACAAACCATTGTGAGCAGGATAAATTTTCTCATCTATTTTTAATTAATTATTCTTCACTTTCAATATCTATTAACAATTGACTTAACCATTCGGTTAGTTTTTTCACATCATCGGTTGTCATTTTGGTTTTTATTGAATCTAATCTTTCACCAACATCACTCATTTTATTTTGAATGTCCTCAGGTTTTATTTCACCACCTGATTGCCGATTGTCCTTTAATTCTAAAAAAATCAAAAGTGTTTCATAGGCAAAATCATCTACATCTGCCGAACTGAAAACCGGAACTTTATATGTTTGTTCAAGTTTTTGTCGCTCAGTAATTTTATTTGATTTATTGGATGCACACTGAATTGAAAAGAATAAACTCAGTGTCATCAGAATTATCGCTCGTTTCATTGAAAAGTTTTGTTACGATTCAAATTTAGTCAAAAAGAAATTAATTCGTATTCAAAACTCAAACAAAAGAAGCAGTACAGTGATATAATGTTATAAATAGGTTTATTCAGAAACCATATCTTGTAATTTGATTGTCCATGCCACCCACTTTTCTTTGTCCTCATCGCTCATTTGCTGTGTAAAAACACTTGCTTTCTTATTCCAGTCAACACCCTGTTTCATGAGCTCTTGTAATTCTTCGGTGTTATTTGATTTGTGGGCATTAAAAAGTAATTTAAAGTAATTTGCATAATCATTTGCAAAAACCTGAACATCTTCATTGCTGAAATTAGGAATTTCAAAATCAGAAAGTTCATTATTTATATTTGATGCAGCGCTGTTTAAATCCACAGGATCACCGTTGGTATTGTTATCTGTGGCAGTAGTTTCATTTACTGTGTTGTTATTTGGTTCTTCCTTGCTGCATGAAGTCGTGAAGAATAACCCTACAGCGACTGCAATTAAAAATACTTTTTTCATTATTTGAATTTATTTATTGTTTTAATACACAAAATTAATCAAAACTAAATCAATGGCAAATGCTAGTTTTTAATTTCATTTTGCTGAAATTGTACTTCATATAATTTATGATAATATCCGCCTTTTTCAATCAATTCTGAATGAGTTCCTCTCTCTACGATTTTACCGTCTTCCATCACCAGAATCAGATCTGACTGCTGAATTGTTGACAACCGGTGTGCAATGACAATTGAACTTCTGTCTTTTGTTAATTTTTCTGTAGCTCGTTGAATCAATAATTCGGATTCGGTGTCAATTGATGAAGTTGCTTCGTCCAAAACTAAAATCTGAGGATTGTAAACAAAAGCTCTCAGAAATGAAATCAGTTGTCGCTGACCGGCAGACAAGCTTGCACCTCTTTCGTTGACAAGTGTTTGATAGCCATTTGGAAGTTTCATGATAAAATCGTGAATACCTATTTCCTTTGCTGCATTTTCAACTTCTTCAAAACTTATATTCTTATTGCTGAGAATTATATTTTCAAAAATAGTGTCATTGAATAAAAACACATCCTGAAGTACAACAGCAATATGACTTCTAAGATTTTTCAATTGAATCGAATAAATGCTTTTTCCATCAATTTTTATGTCACCAGAATCGATGTCATAGAAACGGCTGAGTAAATTAATAATCGTTGATTTTCCGGCTCCGGTAGCACCTACGATAGCAATAGTCTGTCCCGGTTTTGTGTGAAATGAAATTCCTTTCAAAACCGGATTATCTTTGATATATGAAAAACGAACATCATCAAATTCGATTTCTCCTTTTATGTTTTCAAGAATTTCTTTTCCGTTGTCAGCAAGTGATTCATCCTGATCCAGAATTTTGAAAACACGGTCGGCACCAATCAGACCTCTCTGAATAGAATTGAAACGATCTGCAATTTGTCTCATTGGCTGTGTCAGCATATTAATGTACGAAATGAAAGCAATTACTTCACCGACAGAAACATCGCCGTGAAGCGCAGTTCTGAGACCGCCAAACCATAACAACAAACCGATGGCAAGCGATGAAACAATATCAACTACCGGAAAGAGTAAAGCAAAATAGACATTGGTTTTAAGAAAAACATCTCTCAGCTCAGCATTGATTTTTCTAAAATTGTTATATTCTTTTTGTTGTCGGTTAAAAAGCTGGACAATATGCATTCCGGTCAGTCTCTCCTGTACATAGGCATTGAGTTTTGCAGTCAGATTCCTTTCTGCCTGATAAACTTTTTTCAAAACTCTTTGAAAAAGACGGGTGATCACAAACATCATCGGTAAAATAACGATGATAATAGAGGCAACCATCCAGTTCATGTAATACATCACACTGATTATGAATATGATTTGCAATCCGTTGACCATCAGTGTGAGAATGCCGTTGTTAAAAATCTCTGCTATGGTTTCAATATCAGAAACCGAGCGGGTCACCAGAACTCCGTTGGGTGTACGGTCAAAATAACTGAGTTTAAATTTTATTAAATGATTAAATAATTTGACTCTCAGATATTTGATGACTTTTTGAGCAATTTTATTTGAAAGAAATATCAGAAAGAAGCTTAGCGTAACTTCGAGTACGAGTACTCCACAAATGAGCAGAATAAAAAGAATCAGCCCGTTTACATCTTTTGTCAGAATGTATTTGTCGATTGCATCTTTCATCAGATAAGGCCGCCAGGTAGAAACTGCAGCACTGAGTAACGCAATGACCACAACAGAGTAGAAGAGGAGGCGATAGCTCATGCCAACTTTCACTACTCGTTTTAAACCGCTGAAGTCAAAACTTTTAGAATCACTCATTACTGAAAATGGTTTTCGGATATTCCACATCAACAAGATATAATCCATGAGCTGCTGCGGATCCGCCTGCAAATCTACGGTCTTTTTTTTCGATTATCTCTTTGAATTCATGAGTTGTTATTTTTCCGATGCCCACATCGATGAGTGTTCCGACGATAGAGCGAACCATATCTCTCAAAAATCGGTCTGCCGAAATTTCAAAAATAAATCGATTGTTATTTTCGGTCCATTTTGCTGAATAAACCTCACAAATATGAGTTTTTACATCTGTTCGGGTTTTTGCAAAACTGCTGAAATCCTTTTTACCAATCAGAAAAACTGCGGCAAGATTCATTTCTGCTAAATCCGGTTTTTTATGTAAACGCAAACTAAAATCAAATTCAAACGGATTTTTACCGTAATGAGCAAAGTATTGATAGGTTCTTTTTGATGCATCAAAACGAGCGTGTGCGTCGTTGTTCACTCTGAAAATTCTGTATATGCTGATGTCATTAGGCAAAAAAGAATTCATTCTGTGAACGATATCTTCAGGCAAATCATCTTCAAAATCAAAATGTGCATATGTACTTTTGGCATGTACACCGGTATCGGTTCTGCCACAACCTGTAATTTTGATTTCCTTTCTGAGCAAGGTCGAAAAAGCATTCTCAACGGTTTCCTGTATGCTGATTTGATTGGGTTGAATCTGCCAGCCAAAATAATTTTTCCCGTTGTATGCCAGTTCTGTAAAATAACGCAACTTCTTATTTTTTTAGAATTACAAAATTAATGATTTTATCTTCAATTGATATCGATTATTGTTGTGAAGCTATAGTTGAAAACAAAATCAGGATTTATCAAAGCTGTTTATTTGGCTGTAAACACTTTTTTTGCTTTCAGTATTACCTTGCCCGAAATGCTTTTTGTGAAAATCAGTGTTTCTTCTTCGCTTTGTTTGATTTTGTATTTATTTCTGATTTCCTCGGCTTTCATCGGATGATTTTTTGAAATAATATGAAAAGATTTTTTGTAAATTGATTTTTTGGGATGGTGAATCTCTTCAATCACTTCATAAATTTTTCCGGGAAAATTTTCTTTCAATTCATCTGAAGTATAAAGATGGGTATTGGTTTCAAGTTTTTTCAATCCGAATTTCTGACCGCATAATTTAAAAGCTCCTGATTTGAGAATTCCCGGATTGGGTTCGTAAATATATTTCAACGGTTCAGAAAATTCTGAAATTATTTCTTTTTCATCATTGAAATAAAATTCAAATACAGGTTGTTGGGTTTCCAGATTGACAACTGTGACTTTTGGATTTTCATTTGTTTTGTTTTTGCAGATAATCAATAATTCTTTTAATTCATTATTTACAGCAACAATATGAATTTCACTGATATATTTAATTTGATTAATTGTTTTTTTTAAATCAGTAAGAGGTGATAGTTTGACCATGATTGTTGATGAAATTTCAAAGAAACGGTCAATATATTCGATAATATTGGGCTCAAGATCTTCAATCAAAAATTTTCGTCCGGTTGAATTTCTTCTTGAAGGATCCAGATAAATCACATCTGATTTTAATGTTGGATTTTCAGTCAGAAAATCATTTAAATCTGTGTTTTCATAAAACAGATTATTGGTATTTAATATTCTGTAGTTGTGTTTAGAAATTTCACAAAGCGTAGTGTTTCTTTCGACTGCAATTACTTTTTTGAAAGATTTTGAAAAGAAATAAGCGTCGATTCCCATTCCTGCAGTCAGGTCAATTAATAAATTGCCGGTCAGCATTTTTGATTTATATACCGCTGTTGATTGAGAGGACGCCTGTTCTAAATTAATCGATGGAGGATAATAAATACCATTGGTTTCGAATAAAAATGGGAATTTGCTTTTTGCAATTTTCATTCCCTTAAGTTGTTTTGCAAATTCTGATGAAGAGATATTGTTAAATTCAGATTTTTTCAATGAAATATTTCGGCTGTCTTCATTTATCAGCAATCTGAGTTTTTGTTGAACTTCATCGTTGACTAAATTTGGATTCACTGATTTTAAAGATTTTTTGTGATACTCTGAACAATTTTATATTCAGAGAAAAATTCTTTCAATACCACTCTGAGTGCAGTATAGGCAGGAACTGCAACTGCAATTCCAATGATTCCGAACAGAATACCGCCAATCAGAATCACAATAAAAATTTCAAGCGGATTTGACTTAACGCTTCTTGAGTAAATTAATGGCTGATTGATAAAATTGTCCCAGATATGTGTGAGTAAATACCAGAACATAATCCACAGAACAGTTGGTATTATCTGTGTATTGTAATCCCATCCGAGTGAGTGTAAATCACTGATACTCAAGCTTGCCATAATAACGCCACCAACCAGCGGACCCACATAGGGCAACGGATTGAGCAATGCGCAAATCAGTGCAATAACGGCGGCATAATTGATGCCAAATGACAATAAAATAATAAAGTAAAAGGTAAACATGATCAGAATCTGCAAAGTGATTCCGATAAAATAACTCGACAAAAAGATTTTTGTGGTATCC
>CAYFWH010000029.1:0-7533 GCA_964346785.1 uncultured Weeksellaceae bacterium
TGGTTAATGGTATTGGAGTAGTATCATGGGGTGTAGGTGGTATTGAAGCTGAAGCTGCTATTTTGGGGCAACCGGTTTATTTTATCTGTCCTGAAGTAATTGGTTTGAAACTCGTTGGTAAACTTCCTGTTGGTACAACAGCGACTGACCTGGTGTTGACGATTGCAAACAAACTCAGAGAATACGGAGTTGTAGGTAAATTTGTTGAAGTATACGGACCGGGACTTGACAACCTTACTGTTCCCGATCGTGCGACTATCGGTAATATGTCACCTGAATTTGGTTGTACAATTACTTACTTCCCAATTGACGGAAAAACGCTTGAATATATGCGTGCAAGTAACCGAAGCGAAGAACAAATTCAACTCGTTGAGCAGTACTGTAAAGAAAATATGCTGTGGAGAGAAAATGAAGATAAAATTGAATATACCGATGTAATCGAAATTGATGTTTCAAAAGTAGTTCCTACAGTTGCAGGTCCCAAGAGACCTCAGGATAAAATTCTTTTGAAAGATTTGAAAGAAAAATTCATCGAACTTGAACACGCCAATTACGGCAGATCATACATTGAGCCAAACGACAGAGAAGCCAGTATGACCCGATGGAAAAGCGAAGGAGGAGGAATCCCTGAAATTAAACAAACCGAGCAAACAGAACACCATACAGATATGGAAACCATCATCAAAGACGGTTTGAAAACTGTTTGGGTTTCAAGAGGAAACGAGAAGTTTATGCTTTCTGACGGTGCGGTAGCAATTGCTGCAATTACTTCATGCACCAACACCTCAAACCCGTATGTAATGCTGGGTGCAGGTTTAGTTGCGAGAAATGCGGTTTCAAAAGGAATCGATGTGAAGCCTTGGGTGAAAACTTCTTTGGCTCCGGGTTCAAAAACAGTTACAGAATATCTGAAGAGAGCAGATTTGCTAAAAGATCTTGAGGCACTTGAATTCCACCTGGTGGGTTATGGTTGTACTTCATGTATCGGTAACTCAGGCCCGCTTCCTGATGATGTATCTGATGCAGTTGATGAAAATGATCTGGTTGTAACTTCTGTGCTTTCCGGTAACAGAAACTTTGAAGCAAGAATACACCCGAAAGTAAAAATGAACTTCCTGATGTCACCTATGCTGGTTGTTGCATTTGCACTTGCCGGAAGAGTTGATATCGATTTGACAACAGAACCATTGGGTCACGACAGAAACGGTGAGCCTGTTTATCTGAAAGATATCTGGCCAAGCAATGATGAAATTATTTCTGTAATGAATGAAGTTCTGACTCCTGAAGATTTCGAAAGAGAGTACAGCACTATTTTTGACGGTAATGAAATCTGGCAAAACCTTGAAGTTCCAAGCGGACAACTTTATGAATGGGATGATAAATCTACTTACATCAAAGAAGTTCCGTTCTTTAAAGATCTTTCTTCTGATCCAAAACCATTGTCTGACATTAAAGATGCAAGAACGCTGTTGTTGCTTGGAGATAGTGTGACTACCGACCATATTTCACCTGCCGGTGCTTTTGCAGAATCATCTGCTGCCGGACAGTATCTGAAATCGAGAGGTGTTGAAAGAAAAGATTTCAATAGCTACGGTTCAAGAAGAGGTAATGATGAGGTGATGGTGAGAGGAACTTTTGCCAATGTGAGAATCAAAAATGCGATTGCTTCTAAAGAAGGTGGCTATACCAAATATCTGCCAACCGGCGAAGAAATGACCGTTTATGAGGCTTCAAAAAAGTATATGTCTGACAACACACCGCTGATTGTAATTGCAGGTAAGGAATATGGAAGTGGTTCGTCAAGAGACTGGGCTGCAAAAGGAACATTCCTGTTGGGTGTGAAGGCTGTAATTGCTGAAAGCTATGAGAGAATTCACAGAAGTAACCTGATTATGATGGGCGTACTTCCAATGCAATTCTTAGATGGTGAAAGTGCAGCTACACATGGTTTGACGGGTACCGAAGTTTTTGAAATTACAGGAATTGAAACTGACCTGACTCCTTTGAAGAAGCTTGATGTTACTGCGAAGAAAGAAGATGGCTCCGAAATCAAATTCCAGGCAGTTGCAAGACTGGATTCACCGGTTGAAGTTGCTTATTACGAAAATGAAGGAATCCTTCAGTATGTATTGAGACAGTTTCTGAAAAAATAATTTTCAGAATTTAAATAATAAATTGCCTCTGATTTTCAGGGGCAATTTTTGTTTGTGATTATTTGAATTTATACCCTTTGTCCGTTGGCTGAAGCCAACGGCAATGATTTCCGGAAATGAAAATAATTTTTGTTGTTTAAGGCATAACAGCGATATTCGTATAGAATAAAAAAATCTTCTCAAAGAAATATGATTTTACAGTAATCAATGATTTAAAAAACAAATAGAATCAAAGAGATATGAAAAATTTAATTTTAATATCATTTATGCTTTTGGGATTTTTTACAAGTGCCCAGCAACAAGAATTGTTAGAAAACATATGGTATTTACAAGAAATGAATGCTAACGGAACAGTTTATTCGCCTCCCTCAAATAATGAAATTGAGAATGTAACTATGGAAATATATGAAGAATATGACCATTATTTTTTCAATTCAGTAGTCTGTGCAACTATGGAAGGTTTATTAAATTGGATTACTAATGAAAAATTTGCATTTTTTGATTTTGCCGGTGGTTTTGAATGTGAAAATCCTGAAAATGAAGATTTTGAATTTCAATATGCCTTTTTTTATGGAGAAGGTGGGAAAGATGGTATTCCTTTGGATTATGTGATAAATACAAATTCTGATCAATCTTTGACTTTGATAGTTACAAATCGTTTCGGTAGCACCACTGTATATTCCAATCAGAATTTATCCTTAAACGAAATTTCAAGTAATGAAGTAAAATTATATCCGAATCCCATAAACGACATTCTATATTTATCAAACTTAAATAGTTTTGAGAAGTTTTCCATCAGAATCTATGACATGAAAGGGCAACTGATACTTAAAAAATTCTTAGAAACTGAAAGAATTTTAGACTTGTCGCATCTTAGTTCAGGTGTTTATTTATTGAGTTTAATCGATTCTTCAAATAAAATTATACTCAATCAAAAAATAATTAAAAAATAAATATTATCATTTCAATTTTAACCACATTTACATTGCTAAAATGTGGCTAAAGCCAATTTGAACCTATACTCTTTATCCGTTGGCTGAAGCCAACGGCAATAATGAAAATTCAATCAGAACAATTCTTTTCTGATGATATTCTGAGAGCGATCCGGACCTACTGAAACCAGATAAATTTCAATTCCGAGATAATCCTCTATAAAATGAATATAATCCTGAGCTTCTTTTGGCAGTTCATCAAAACGGTTGATGCCGCAAATATCTCCTTTCCAACCCGGTAATTCTTCGTAAATCGGCTCATAATTATCGAGTTTTGTTGTGGATGCAGTGAAATTTTGTTTGATTTCGTTGTCCTCAGTTCTGTAAGCTGTACAAACTTTGATAGTTTCAAAATCGCTGAGTACATCTAATTTTGTAATTACTAAGTGAGTAATTCCATTGATACGGCAAGCGTGACGAAGCATCACCAAATCCAGCCAGCCACATCTTCTTGGACGACCGGTTGATGCACCGTATTCATTTCCGATTTTACGAATATGTTCACCCATTTCATCATCCAATTCGGTTGGGAAAGGACCGTTTCCGACTCTTGTACAATATGCTTTTGAAACACCAATCAGATTCTCAAGTTTTGTGGGAGGCACACCTGCACCTACACAAACTCCGCCCGTAGAAGGTGATGAGGAAGTGACGAAAGGATAGGTTCCGTAATCGATGTCGAGCATTAATGCCTGAGCACCTTCAAACAATACATTTTTCCCTTCATCAATTGCATCATTGATGTCCACAACGGCATCCATGATTCTATGTTTGATTTTTTCACCGTAGTTTAAATAATTCTGATAAATTTCATCGAAATTCAAAGCAGGTTTATCATATAGTTTTTCGAAAAGTGCATTCTTAATTTTAAGATTGATTTTCAGTTTTTCAGCCAAAACTTCCGGATTCAGTAAATCGATAGCCCGAATACCGACTCTTGCAACCTTGTCTTCGTAGCAAGGTCCAATTCCTCTTTTTGTAGTACCGATAGAATCCTTGCCGGCAGCTTCCTCACGGTAAGTATCCATCAGAATATGGTAAGGCATGATGATGTGAGCTCTTCGGTCGATAAATATATTATCGCTCGACAAGCCACGACTTTCAAGTTTATCAACCTCATCCAAAAAGCTCTGAGGATTGACGACTACACCACTTCCGATGATACATTTGCCTTTTGATTGCAACACACCTGATGGCAACAGGTGGAGGACAAATTTGTCTTCACCCACATACACCGTGTGCCCGGCATTATTTCCACCCTGGTATCTGACTACATAATCAGATTTGGCAGAAAGTACATCTGTTAT
This sequence comes from uncultured Weeksellaceae bacterium, assembly GCA_964346785.1. GTDB lineage: Bacteria > Bacteroidota > Bacteroidia > Flavobacteriales > Weeksellaceae > Moheibacter. Next base: position 4,453 of record CAYFWH010000029.1, read on the forward strand.
TTTCCCTTTTCCTTCGTCTCCGAACTGAAGACCTACTACTACAAAAGTTGACATTGGCTGTTTGAATTAAAAATCAATTTTTCGATGACAAAATTAAAGTAAACAAAAAGGAGCAACAAGTAAAAGAGGCAACAAATACCAAAAGTTATCAAGAAAATTTGATGTTGTGTTTTTTTTGTTAAATAGTTCTTCAAAATGTTGTAGTTTCGTCGTTTGTAATCAGAATTAAAATTAATTAAAGAATGAAGAAAATAATTCTGTCAATTTTTGTGCTTGCTTTCGGATTGAACGGATATGCACAAAATCAGGAAGTTGACAAAGCAGAACAGGAAAAAAGAGACTGGTTTCACAGTGATTTTTCTAAAACCGGTATTTACGGTGTTGGTACAGATTCGGCACTCGAATTTTTGAAATCAAAAAAGATGAAACCTCAGACTGTGATTGTTGGAGTGTTGGACAGCGGTGTTCAGGTTGATCACGAAGATTTGAAAAATGAAATGTGGGTCAATAAGAAAGAAATAGCCGGAAATGGTAAAGACGACGATAACAATGGTTATGTTGATGATATTCATGGATGGGATTTTTGTACAACAGCAGATGGTGTTGATTACAATGAAGATTCTTACGAAGCAACCAGAGTAGTGGTCCTGTATCAGCCGCTTTTTGATTCGGACGACAGAGAGAAAAATGCTGAAAACAGAAGAAATAAACCTCTTGAGTACAAAGAATATCTGAGAGCTAGACAAGTTTGGGCAGATAAATACTATTCTGCAAAATCAAAAGAATTAGACAATTCAATGAATGAGGAAGCCGAAAGAATTTTAGGGTTTCTGAATGATTTAAAACTGTATGCAAAAGATACTAAACTGACTGAAGAAAACATTGCAGCACTTCCTGAAAGTAGTGCTGAAGAAAAAGAGAATAAGGAAAGATTGATGTTTTTGATTACTGCCAACGATGAGTTTGAGGGAATGACGATTTCAGAAATTATTGAAGAAGCAAAAAAAGAATTTGGAGATGTTTCTAAATCAACAAATAGAGATTTACTGTATGCTTACAACCTGGAATACAATCCTGCAAAAGGTAAATTTGATATCAAAGGTTACGGAAACAATGAAGTAGAAGGCCCGGATGCTTTTCACGGGACTCATGTTGCCGGTATTATTGGTGCAAGTCGTGACAATAAATTAGGTATAAACGGTGTTGCCGGTGGATTGGTTCAGATCATGTCTGTCAGAATGGTTCCTGACGGAGATGAGAGAGACGAAGATATTGCAAATGCAATTTATTATGCAGTTGACAATGGTGCAAAAATCCTGAACATGAGTTTTGGAAAGGCTTTTTCGCCTGACAAGGAAATGGTGTATAAAGCATTTAAGTATGCTGAGTCAAAAGGAGTATTGATTTTCCATGCTGCCGGAAATTCAAATCTTGATTTGGATTTTAGCTACAATTACCAAAGTAATTATAAAGATGATGAAATGTTACCTTATGTAAATAATGTAATTACAGTTGGTGCAAGTACCCGTCATGCTGACAAACCCAAAGCTTCGTTCTCAAATTTCGGAGCAGTTAAGGTAGATTTATTTGCACCGGGAACTGAAATTTATTCTACCATCCAGGGTAATTCTTATCGATATGCTCAGGGAACTTCAATGGCTTCTCCTGTAGCAGCCGGATGCGCAGCAATTCTATGGTCATATTTTCCGAATTTGACAGCAACTCAGGTCAAAGAAATTTTGTTTGAAACTGTAAATGTTATTGATGTTGAAGTGAATGTTGGAAAAGAGGGAGAGCCGAGAAATTTTATGGATATTTCTGCAACCGGAGGTGTAATTGACATCAACAAGGCAGTTCGTCTTGCTTATGACAGATATGGTAAAAAGAAGTAGATTGGTATCGGGTATAGGGTATCGGGTATCAGGAATCAAGATTATAATTAAAAGATAATTTTAAATGGGTTGTGAGTTAATCGCAACCCATTTTTTTATTTCAATTCTCATTTCTCAATCAATTGCTCATCATTAATTTAATTTAGACTAAGAAAAGTCATTTATAAAGAATTAGCTATCAAAAACATTATGACTTATCTTTGCACTCGAATTATAAAAAAAATACTTATAAAAATGAAAAGTAATTTATTGTACATCTTTTTTGCAGCTTTTATGCTGATTGCAGGTTACTCATGTTCGAGTGATGATGATGCCCCAGATCCGGTTGAGGAAACTCCTGAACTTTTAGGTAACTGGCAGTTAACCAATGTTGATTTTATTGATGTTGTAGAAGGAGGTTTCCCTAAAGAAGATCGTTGTATGGCAACTCTGGTTTTGGGTTATCAATTTAAAACAGATGATAAACTTGCGATAGTAATCGGCTACAATTTCCCTTCAGGAGAAGATTTGTGGACTTGGGAAGGTGACGAGACAGGTTTTGTAATTACACAGAATAATCCGGCCTATCCACCTTACAACTTTGGTTTAACTTCAGAAGGTTTAGAGTTTGTGAAAGTAAACGGAAACTGGACTATGAAGTTCAATTCTGAACTTGGACACGGTTCCAAAGCAACTTTTACACTTGTGAAAGTTGATACTATCAATGAAGATTCTATTCCGGTTATCAAAAACCCGGACGGTTCAATTTACACTTGTGAATTGTAATCTGACAAAAGATTATTGATACAAATTAACGAGCTGTCAGAACATTATTTGCTTTGACAGCTTTGTTTTTTTTAGAAAGTTATCAGAAGAAAAAATTACATTTGTAGCATGCATCGGCTTTATTTCCTTTTCATATTGTTTATTGCTAATTTATCGTTTGCTCAGCATACAGGGCTTATCAAAGGGAAGATTATCAATAATTATGACAAACAAACAGAAGGAATTGAAGTTTATATAGAAGAAACCAACCAATCGATTTTGACCGATGCCAAGGGGAATTTTGTTTTTGAAAATATCCCGTTCGGGACTTATCATCTGATGGCCGAATATGCCGGAGAAAGTTTTGGACCGGCCGTAGTAAATTTAAATTCTGCTGTCTCGGCAATTGTAAGTATTCAAATCAATCAGATAGAAAATACAGTCA
>CAYFWH010000029.1:7543-21179 GCA_964346785.1 uncultured Weeksellaceae bacterium
GATTATTCAGGCAAAGACCGAAAGTGAAATGCTGAAAAACACAGCGATTAAAGCAGATGTGGTAACCATCAAGGAAAATGTAGAAAGGGCAAGTTCGGTCGAAGAGATTATTAACCGTACACCGGGTGTGAAAATCAGGAATGTAGGTGGTATGGGCTCGATTGACAATATCATAATCGGTGGTTTTACAGGAAATTCAGTAAAATTTCTTTATGACGATATCCCAATTGATTATCTCGGCTCAAATTACGGATTGGCTAAAGTTCCGACCAATTCACTCGACAGAATTGAAGTTTACAAAGGTGTTTTGCCGACAAAAATTGGAGTAGATGCTTTGGGCAGCGCAGTTAATTTTATACCGGTTACAGGTAATAAAACAATGGGGTCGATAACTTATGAAACCGGCTCATATGGAACACATATCGGCTCGGTTAATGCAAATGTAAAGATGACCGACAAACTTTATGTTGGTGGAAATGCATTTTACAATTATTCAAAAAATAATTACAAAGTCGATAAGCTGCCTTACCGAAATCCTGAAACCGGTCAGACTGATTATATTCGTGAACGACTTTTTCACAATGCCTTTGAACAAATTTCATCTGAATTTTATTTCCAGGGAAAAGACTTGAAATGGGCGGATTTGATTGAGTTAAAGCTGAATACCTATATCATGACCAAGGAAATTCAGAACGATACTTATTCGCGTTCCCGTCCTTTTGGTGAAGTTTACAGAAAAGAAAAAGGCGACTTTATTCCATCACTCTAATACAAAATATATTTTTTGAATGACATATTGAGCCTGAATCAGTTTTTGGTTTACAGCCATACTGTCTATGAATTGTTTGATACTGCTAAAAATGTTTATTACGACTGGCTCGGAAATGCACATCACAGCAACTCGGGTTCAGAAATGGGTAGCCTGGATATCAAAGATGGTTTTATGCAGCATAAACTCGATCAGTTTACCTCAAGAACCAACCTGAATTATTTAATTAATTCACAATTTCAAATTGAGAGCAATACTGTTTTTAGCCATTACAACCGAAAAACAAATGACGATGAGTTCAACCTCAATGGAACCAATTACAATAAATTGATTACAAATCTGGCTTTGAACAGTCGTCTTTTTGACAGAAAACTCGAATCAAATACACAGATAAAATATCTTTATAGTTTTCTGTCCGGTAATTACAATTCATCTGATGACCCGACAACAATTATTGTGAATGACAAGGATATTTCAAATAGCGGATGGAGTTTTTCTCAGGCTTTGAAGTACAATATCAATCCCAAACATTTTGTCAGAATTTCATACGAAAACACTTATCGTTTACCAGAACAAAATGAGTTGTTTGGAGACAATAATTTCGTTCTTGCCAATTATGGATTGAAACCCGAAAAAAGCTCTAATTTTAATCTTGGGTATGTTTATGACAGCAGAATGCTGAGGGTGGAATTCAATTCATATTACAGAAATACAAGACAATTAATCAGGCTGAAAGATATTAATCAGTATCAGGCGAAATTCCTGAATCTCGACAATGTAAAAGGAGTAGGAGTGGAGCTGGAACTGACTTACCGTCCAACCCGAAATTTCTTTATGTCCGGAAATATAACCTGGAATGATTACAGACTACGGTCGTCAGATGACCCGGCACTCAGCAACCAGCATTATAAAAATGCAAGAATTGCAAATATGCCTTTCTATTATTCAAATGTGAGCCTTTCTTACAATCTGAAAGATATGCTTAAATTAGGAGCAGATTTATCGCTTTTCTGGGATTATTCCTATGTGCATCAGTACTATCTCGATTTTATTGAGAAACAATTTGAACCGGATGGATTCCTGGGATTGTGGGGGCATTCAAAAATCAATACAAGTAGAATTATTCCGGTACAACATCTGCACAGTCTCGGATTTGTATATACAAGAGATTTGGGTGAGAATAATATCTCGCTGAGTGCAGAAGTGAAAAATTTGTTTAATGCAGAAATTTACAATGAATTCAAAATGCAGAATCCGGGAAGAAATTTCAGAGTGAAAGTCACTTATAGTTTTTAAAAATGAATACTTTTTTCAAAATATCGTCAGTTTTTCTAAAAAATAAATTAATCAAAACGGTTGCTGCTTTTTTGATTGTTTTTTCATTGACCTCATGCATCCTCGACAATATAGATGATGACAACAATATGCCGAAAACAGATTATTCGGATTTCAATTTTGTTTTGGCAACCGAAGATGCATCAACAGCCGATATCACAAGGTTTTTTAGTTTTAATTTGAATGAAATTGACCCTGAACTCAAACATGATTTGATTTCAGATAATAATTTATTTGTGAATTCAGACCCATCGACTTCATCGGGTCATCATTTCTACAAAAATTTTATTTTCAGTATGGCAAAAGACAAAAAGGGTTATTCGTCAACACCCGGATTGTTTAGATTAACACTGAATACGGCAAACCGAGTTTTTATAGAAAGCGAGATTTTTATTGGAAAAAACAACTTGTTTCCTTCCAGAAAATTATGTTTGGTCGATGAACATACCGGTTTTTTCTACAACGAGGATATTGGTCAGCAAACCATCCAAAAATTTGATCCAACAACCATGAAAATTCAGGCTTCATTGGATTTGAGACCTTATATAGAGGCTTTTCGTCCCGAAGCACAGTTTCAGGATGAAGCCGGAAATAATCTGGTGAGAACCGGTTCTTTGGTGATGGATCATATCAATAACAAATTACTTGTAAGTGTTGTTTTTATTGAATCTGCTGGCTTTAATTTAATCAGTGAAAGTGAAGAGAATTTCTATCTTGCAGTGATTGATATTCCAACATTTAGTTTCGAGAAAATCATTCAATACCATGGTGCCAAAACTGTTGGTTTTTTCACATCAGAAAACAATCCCACAACCAAAGATGAAGACGGAAATCTTTATTTTTGTTCCTGGGGATGGAATCAGTTTTATTCACATAATCCTTCCAAAATTTTTAGAATTAAAAACAACGAAACAGAGTTTGACACCGAATGGATAATTGATATTGAATCTATTTTTGGAGAAGGAAGGATTGCACAGTCAATTGCTTCATACAACAACAAACTTTATCTTCATATCTCGTCTGAACCGTATTATTTCGCATCCAGTGAAGAAGTCGGAACCCTTTCATCTTCATTTATGCATTTCTATGAATTTGACCTCGATAATCCGCAACAGTACAGAGAACTCGCTATTCCGGCATCCAACACGGCATCCAGAATAAATTTATTTTCAATATTGGATGATAAATTATTTATTTGTGTGCCCAATAGTGTAGAAGGCAGATTCAATGGCGTTTATTCTGTTAACAGAGCCGGTGAAGTTAAAAAAGAGATGACGATTGACAATAAATACCGTCCCACCCGGCTTTATAAACTTTCAAATTAATTCTACTCCAAAAATCATTTTCTGAAAAACTGAAAAAGCGTAAGTTTGAAGTGAAGACAGAAAATGAATTTTTTCTGACGCTTCATAAAATTTAATTTATGCCTAAAATAAATATAGTTTATGCCAGTTGGACAGGGAATTCTGAAGAGATTGCAGAATATCTTGTAGAATGTTTCAAAGAGTTAAATGCAGAAGTAGAATTACATGAATGTCAGCAGGTGAATGCAGATAATTTTCTGAATTCAGATATTTGCGTGGTATCGACTTATACATTCGGTTCAAGGGGAGATTTGCCTGATGAGATAGTAGATTTTTACATTGATTTGGAAAAATTGGATTTAACCGGAAAAGTCTTTGGTGCACTTGGTTCGGGTGAAGAGTTTTATGGATATTTCTGTAAATCTGTTGATGATTTTGATAATCAATTCGAAAAAACAGGTGCAATCAGAGGTGCAGGACCCTTGAAAATAGAACTGAATCCAAATGAAGAAGACGAAAAAAGAATTATGACTTTCGCCAAAGATCTTTTGGCTAAATGGGAAGAAATTTCAACCGGACATAACGATTAGTACTGTTTCATCTTTTGCTGAATCGTATAATTTCACGAGATTTGTAGATATAACTAAGCACAATGTTAGGATTTTTTAAAAGACTTTTTGGAGGTTCTTCACCTGAATTAGCAGAAGCCTTAAATGCCGGAGCTTATCTGGTTGATGTAAGAACAGTTGCTGAATTTAAAGGCGGAAGTGCTCCCGGAGCAGTGAATATTCCATTGCAAAGCATTCAGTCAAATCTGAATAAATTCAAAGGCAAGAAACAAATTGTATTATTTTGCCAAAGCGGTGCCAGAAGTGGTCAGGCAAAAAGAATACTCAACCAAAACGGGATTGAAAATGTAATCAATGGCGGAGGTGTTTTTAGTGTTATCAGGGCAATGAAAAATGGATAAGGAACAGAAAATACTCGATTCAAAATACTGGAATCGTCACTGGAAAAATAAACAGACCGGCTGGGACATTGGCTATGCTTCTCCGCCGATTAGCGATTATATGCTGAAATACCCGAACAAAGATGCAATGATTTTAATTCCGGGTTGTGGCAATGCTTATGAAGCCGAATTTCTTGCCGGACAAGGTTTCAAAAACATTCATTTACTTGATTTTGCACCAAGAGCAGTACGGATTTTAGAAGAAAAATATGCTGAAATTGATGGAATAACAGTGCATTGCGAAGATTTTTTTAAATTCGATGGAGAATTTGACCTCATTCTTGAACAAACATTTTTTTGTGCACAATCACCGTCAAGACGGAGTGAATATGCCGAAAAAACAGCATCATTATTGAAAGATAATGGCAAACTTACCGGTGTGTTGTTCAAGGTTGAATTTGAAAAAGACGGACCGCCGTTTGGTGGAAGTGTTGATGAATACACAGAAATTTTCGATCCGTTTTTTGAAATTCTGAAAATGGAAGATTGTTACAACAGTATAAAACCGAGAGCCGGAGTTGAAGTTTTTATAGAATTTGAAAAAAAATAAGAATGGATTCAGGAAATAAAAATAATCAATTGATTCTTGCAGATTTTTTTGCGGATTGGTGCGGACCTTGCGACCACATTAAACCCATTCTCAAAGATTTGGAAAATGAATTTGGTGAAGAATTGAAAATTGTCGGAATTGATATAGACAAAGATTCAGTTGCAGCAGCTGCCTTCAAGGTCAGAACCGTACCCACACTTATTTTATTCAGAAATGGAGAGTCGCTTTGGCGTCACACCGGTCAAATAAGTTTGAATGAAATTGTTGAGAAAATTAATCAGTTTAAGGAGTCTTAACCGATAAATTTGCTTCAACCGTTTTTCCAATTTTTCTTTTCCTGTTCTACATGTTCAATATTGATTTGAACACTCGAAAATTTATTTGAAATATGTTCTGCCATTTTATCTGCAGAATAAACCGAACGATGTTGACCTCCTGTACAGCCAAAATTAATTTCAAGATTCGTAAACCCTCTTTCGATGTAATCTTGTACAGTTAAATCAGCAAGTTGACAGGCAGCTTCCAGAAATTCCTTGATTTTTGTTTGAGTTTCAAGATACTCTATCACTTCGATGTCTCTGCCGGTTTGAGTTTTGTATTTGTCAATTCTTCCCGGGTTTAAAATTCCCCTGCAATCAAACACAAAACCACCTCCGTTACCGGAAAGATCCTCAGGAATCCCTTTTTTGTACGAGAAACTTCTTATGTTGATATTCAATTTGTTATTCATTTATTTTTTGTTTTAACCGTTCATAAAATTCAGGTTTAGACAATTGGTCAATTACTGATTTTAATTCAGGATATTTCGTCATTAATTCCAAATTTTTAATCTCATTCAGATTTTTCAAACCAAATTCAATACTTGTCAGAAAATGCGGTTTCCTTTCGTAAATTCCTCTGAAACCATAAGTTCCCAAAACCTGCAAGAGCCTTTCAATCAGGCAAAGTTCATATCCATTTCTAAACTCATCCAAATCCGGTTTGATATGACTGATTAAAGAAAACTCATTCAGATACAAATCGTATAATTCGTTTTTGATATTGCTCGGTAAATTTGCTTTTGCCTGCCAGATTAATGAAACCAAATCATACTGTGCGGGACCTTTTAATCCACCTTGATAATCAATAAAAAATGGTTGATTTTGATGAATCATGATATTTCTCGACTGGAAATCTCTAAACACAAAATACTGTTCTTTGATTTGCTCAAAATCAACTGCGAATTTTTCAAAATCGGATAATAATCTCCCATGGTTAAATTCAATTCCGGAAAGATTCAGGAAATAATTTTTGAATGAAAATAAATCTCTTAAAACAAGTAAGTAATTGAATTTTGGATATGAAAAACAAAGGTCGTAATTCAGGTTTTTATCTCCCAAAACCTGCATCTTCACAAGCTGATGAACTGATTTTCTGAAAAATTCATAAGCCGAATTCCTGTCTTTTTCAAGTAAATCCATCAATGAAACATTGCCCAAATCAGTTTGACTGTAAACGCAGTAATCATCAGATATTTTTTCAATTTCAGGAAGATTGTCGATAATTTTTGAAAAATGCCCGGTGAAATAAATAAAGGCTTTGTTTTCCTCAATATTTTCACTTTCAGTTAAAATAAATGATTGATTTTGAAATGAAAAACGGTAATATCTTCTTGAGGAGCCGCTTTGTTTCAAAATTTCAAGTGTTTCAACGGTATGAAAATCATAGTGTTTTTCAAGAAATTTCTGAATCCTTTGAGACATTTCAAACTTTTTTCAAAAGTACAATGAAAAATTTGAATTTGTTTAGCTGATGAAAGTCAGCCTGAAAGTTTATTCACTAATATTTTTTGGCTTCATAATTGTATATTAGCCGAATCACATATAAAATTGAAAAATAATGAAAACAAAAGGTTTCGTTTTAATAATGGGAAGTGCATTGTTTTTTGGCAGTTGCACGCCACAGAAAGCAGAGCATTCTGAAACAATAATCAATGAGATTTCTGACGGGCATACTTCTGAAAACTCACTTGATTGGTCTGGCAGCTATTCAGGTATTGAGCCCTGCGCTGATTGTGAAGGAATCAAATCCACTCTTAAATTGACCGAGGATGGGAAATATGAATTAACAACTGAGTATCTCGGTCAGGAAGATTCAAATAAAAACACAAAATCAGGAGATTTTATTTGGAAAGCTGACGGTAACACAATCGAACTTTTATCCTTTGAAGAAGGAGAAGCATCAGCTTTGTATAAAGTAGAGGAAAATCAGTTGAGACATTTGGATATGGATGGAAATGCGGTGACGGGAGAACTTGAGAATAATTATATACTTTCAAAAAATGGAAATCCTGAAGTTGAAGATATGAAATGGCAACTTGTAGAACTAAATGGAAAACCGGTTGATGGAAATGCAGATAATTATTATTTGATTTTTAATTCAGCCGAAGGAATGATTCAAACAAAAGCGGGTTGTAACACAATTAGCATTCCTTACACAATTGAAAATAAATTCAGACTGACAACCGGAAATGGTATTTCGACTATGATGGCTTGTCCAGATATGGATGCAGAAGCCCAACTGAAAGAAGCTATTCAAAAAGCAGATAATATCTCTTTTGGCGACGGAAAACTTTCTTTAAATAAAGCAAGAATGGCACCTTTTGCGATTTTTGAAATAGTAGAATAAATCAATCAATACAAATGAGAAAGCCTGCTTAGTCAGGCTTTTTTTATGTCTTCAATTAAAGTAACAAAGGTTACTGAACTTAAATCTTTGTTTGAATAGTTTTACAAATTAATAAAAATCAGAATGAACAGAGAGGAAATAAATTTCTGGAATGAAACATTTAGCGGAGATGAATATATCTATGGCGACCAGCCGAATGAATACCTGAAAGAAAAATTAAAAGAAATTCAAAAAGGAAAAATTCTTTTTCCGGCTGAAGGTGAAGGCAGAAATTCTGTTTATGCAGCTATGCTTGGTTTTGACTCTTTTGCTTTTGATCAGAGTGATTCTGGTAAACAAAAGGCATTGCAACTTGCTTCAACAAAGGGTGTTGAAATAACATACGATATTTTCACAATGGATGAATATCAGTCCGAATCAGAAAAATATGATGCTGTTGCGTTGATTTATGCTCATTTTCATAAAACAGTAAGGAGAGCACACCATCAGAAATTAATCAAATCACTACAACCGGGAGGATATCTGATTTTGGAAGCTTTTTCAAAAGACCACATCAAATTTCAGAAAGAAAATCCGACAGCCGGCGGACCGAAAAATCAAGATATGCTTTATAATTTGGATGAGATCAAAGATGATTTTAAAGGTTTTGAATTTTTGGAAGCTACCGAAAAAGAAATAACCCTGAAGGAAGGAAATCATCACAAAGGAAATGCTGTGGTGGTCAGGATTTTTGCGAGGAAAATATAAAAATTATCTGGGCGAGAAAGGGCTGTATTCAATTAATTCAGGTTTTCCGAAATCGAAATTCATTAACTCGAAATCAGATACCTGAAGTGTGTTTGTCTTGAAAAGATTTTCACCATGTCCCGGAATTTGATTGTACCACGAAAATGAAACCTGAAAGTTGCTAAATACCAGAAAGTCATTTGTCAGAAGTAATCCCAGACCTATTCTTGTATAAAGTTTTCCCTTTGTCAGATGATTGTTTTTGTCGCTGATTAATCCAAATGATGAACTAAAAATCGGAGACAAACGAAAACCGAGCAATTGATACGGAGAATAGGATTGAACCTGAAAATTGGTCAGCCATTTTTTAGTCCCGATTACATTTACGCTGTAGAAACCATTGATGCCGAGCGGATCGTTTTCGTTCAGGGTCAGTCGGTCACCTCTTGAATTGACCCGGTTATTTCCGATAATTAAATCAGAAGAAACGAAACTTCTGAATTTCCACCTTCCCCAACTCATCAATCTTGTGAAATAATCTATTTGAAGAGAAAATACAGATTGTTCTGACCTTCCAGACTTCAGAAAGCCACCATATTGTAAATTGAATCCTGCATAACCAAATTTAAAATACTCACCCATTTTCATGCCTCCGGCAAGATAAAAACGGTCATCGTTGTTTTTTTTTTGTATTCCACCGGTCATTCCAATTGTCATCCCAATCGTAATGTCATCAACTATATTATAGTTTCTGATAAATTTATCCTGTTTAAAGTTCCTTTTTGAAATTCCTACTCCCAATAAAATGAAATCCTGATTTGAATAAAAATCGACCGGATCTAAATTTTCTTCAGGAGTTTGGCGATAATTTACATTGAAATACCGACCCGAAACAACCAAATTAGTAAGCCTGTTTTCCGGATTTTGAGAGTCAAAAAGCCGAAAAGCATATCCTGCCCAAAAATCGGATTGTCTGTATTTGATTTCCTGTGCATTGACACCAATTTCATTTGGAATAGAATCCAGATATGCTCTCTCTCCAAGATAGACACCTCCTGCCCATCTTGCGAAAGGAGAGAAGAACCGCCTCTGAACTGAAATTGCTTTTGTGAATTCACTTTCTTCATTGGATGAATAGCCTACACCAAAACTGATAAATGTCCGCTGAATATTCGGAATGGTATATCTTGTTTGGAATCGATTTTTTCCGGTTTCAAAATTCTGACGATAGTAATTGTCAAAATCATGACCAAAACCCATAAAATTTCTTTCTCTCAACCGAAAACTGACTTTAGATCCAGAAAATGTCATCGTTGGATAAAGCGTCCATGAATCGAGTGAGTTGATAACTAAATCAACACTGTCTCCGATGACATTATAATCAATTCTGACTTTTCGTGAAAACCTTTGCTGTCTGATTAATCGCTCTGTTTCAAGAATCTTTAAAGAGTCAAAATCATTCCCTTTGTCAAAAAGAAGATAGTTATTAATTACAAAGTTTTTTGTCTTCGGATGTAATGTGTTACCTGCTTTTTCAATAAATTTATCGGGTACTCTGTCCAAATCTTCAATAGAATATCCAAACGGATCGAGTGTATTGATTTCAATATTCCGTATGATTTTTCCTTCTGCTTCAGAAAAAGGAAGAAGCCTTTGTTGTACTTCTTTTTTAGTTGAAGAACTACCCGATTTTTTGACAAATAACCTTCGAATTAACTTTCCGACACCACTTCTTTCTTTTTCATTCACAATTTTTTCAACCAGTCCATCTTTTTGTGTTTTCAGAGAATCGGTTTCTGTAATGATTTGCGCATTTAGTTTAGGAATCAGAAAAACTAATATGATTAAAACAATATGTTTTTTTAATTTATACATTAGGATTTTCGGTAACGAAATTAAACAAATATTCATTTATTGATTGACATAAACAGTTAAACCTGTAAAAAATGAATAAAAAATGTGAGCTCGAATAATAAAATATATAATGATTTGTGGCATGATTATGGCGTCAATGGGTGCTATTCATGAATTCACCGTTTGTAACAATGGTTGCAGTGAATTTGTTTATTAATGTTGAAATTTGCAATGTAAAAATAAAATAAATGGAAAATTTATCTCAAAAAGATTGGCAGAATGCAGTGGCAGAAGATAAATCTGCAATTATTATAGATGTCAGAACTGTTGAAGAATGCAGAGAGGGAATGATTGAAGGAGCAATAAATCTGGATATTATTGAAACTGAGAGATTTATTGCTGAAGTTGAAAAAATGGATAAGTCAGCAAATTATTATTTGTATTGTGCAGCCGGCGGAAGAAGCGGAAATGCCTGTGCACTGATGAATGAGCTTGGATTTGAAAATACATTTAATCTCATGGGTGGATTTAGTTGCTGGTGCGGAAATACGGTGAAAAATGATTGACAGAATTTTGAAAGACTGGACTCTTTTCAGATGGATTCGTCTTTTGATTGGCGGTTTTCTTCTGACAGACGGAATTATTTCCGGGATCTGGCCAATGGCAGTTTTTGGATTGCTGTTTACACTCTTGCCGGTTTTTAATTTTGGTTGCTGTTCAACCGGATGTTCAACAGATTTGAAATATGAACCCGATGATTTTGATGGTGATGTGATTTATGAAGAACTAAAAGTTAAAAAAGATTAGAAAATGGAATTTATTAAAAAACATATTTTGACTATTACCGGAACAATTATCGGTGCAGTTGCCGGATTTTTGTACTGGAAATATATTGGATGTGTATCCGGAAATTGTGCCATCACTTCAAACCCGGTCAACAGTACAATTTATGGTTTTGTGACAGGCGGATTGTTGTTTTCAATTTTTAATGATAAAAAATCTATAAAAAAGAAAGATGAAATTTCAGGAAATAATTAATCAAAACAAACCTGTTTTAATTGACTTTTACGCTGACTGGTGTGGTCCGTGTAAGATGCAGACGCCGATTCTTCAGGAATTGAAACAAAAGATGGGTGATGAGATTTCGGTGATTAAAATTGATGTTGACAAAAACCAGAGACTTGCTGCACAATATCAAATCAGAAGTATTCCCACGCTGATGATTTTTAGAAACGGCGAACAGAAATGGAAAAAAACAGGTGTTGCAAATCTGGATGAACTTGAAAGTTAAATGAATCAAAATAAATAGAAATGATGTTCGAATTACAAAATATGATTAATTCAAATAAACCGGTTTTGATTGATTTTTACACTCAAAATTGTGGTCCATGTAATGTTTTGAACCATGTTTTAGATGATTTAAAACAAGACCTTGGAGATAAAATAGAAATCATTAAAGTAGATATTGACAAAGAAAAGGCTACTACAATTAATTTTGATTCTGCCTACCAAATTATGGGCACACCGACCATGTTACTTTTCAAAGACGGAAAATTGGTTTGGAAATATGCCGGTGGACTCTTTAAAGATGATTTGCTCGATAGAATTGGAAATTATATTAACAAAACAGAAGATAATTAATGAAAAAGATATTCTTTATAACCGGTTTAATGGTTTTGTTTTCATGTGGTAACAATGACAAACAGATTTCAAATACGATTGAATCTGAAAAAATCAGTACTGCAACAGAAGATTTGTCTGTATATAAAGCAGAGCTGGATTCTGTAGCAACAATTTCGCAGAATACATTGCTCAAAAATGTTGGTGCTGCGATAGAAAATGGCGGAACAGAAAATGCAGTCGGTTTCTGTAATGTCATGGCAATGCCGCTTACAGATTCACTCTCATCAAATAACGGGGTTCGTATTTCAAGAATAACAGATCGAAACAGAAATCCTGAGAATGATTTGAAAACCGAAAGTGATAAAGATATTTTTAGAATTTTTCAGGAAAATAAAAGTCTTATAGATAGTATCATAACAGAAAACAGTCATTTGGTATATTACAAAAGAATCAACACAGCCAAGCCGGCATGTATAAAGTGTCACGGTAATCCCGAGGCAGATATTGAGGCGGCTACACTGGCAAAAATCAATTTGCTTTATCCGGAAGACAAAGCAACCGGATATGAATTGAATGAATTCAGAGGATTGTGGAGAATCGAAAAAGACAAACAATAGTGTGTAGAGGGTTTTAGTCATTCGTCCGACAGGATGGATGAGTGGTCCGGGGGTGCTAACCCGGACCTTTTTTATGGAATAAATTCAACTGTTTCTAAAATCATTAACTTTGAAAAATAATGGAATCTGAAATCAAAATTATATCAAAAACCAATATTCTCCCATCGGTTTGGGATGGCGGAAAAACCTTTGAATATTTTATTTTTCCGGAAGACTCTGTTTATGACAATCGCAATTTTTTATTCAGAATATCTTCAGCATCAATTGATAAAATACCTTCAGATTTCACAAAATTCAAAGGTTATAAACGATATCTGGTGATGATTGGTGATGAATTAAGTATTATCAGAAATGGTGAAAAAGAGAATTATTCAGATTTAGAGATTTTTGAATTCAACTCAGATGATGAGATTACATCTTTCAGTTTAGGAAATGATTTTAACCTGATGGTTTCTGAGAAAATCAAATTCTCAAAACTTCTGTTAACTGATTCATTTCGGGAAATAAATAATGAATATATTTTTATTCATGCAATCGAAAAAAGTAAAATCATTTTGAATGAAAACGGATTTGAACTTGAAAAGTCAGATTTACTGATTTATAAAAATCCTGAAAGAAAATTGATAAAATTAAAAAGCGACAACCGTGTGATTGTCGCTTTGATTGATGTTGGTTGAGTATTGAATTAAAAATACTTACCTCTTCTTCTCATGTTTGGATTTTGCATGTTTCGGCCAACATTGATTTTCTTCATCTGTTGTTCCATCTTTTTGATCTGCTCTGTAATCATCCCCTGATTATCGTGCTCTTTTGCCTCTTTCAACAATTTTTCAGCTTCCTGCTTTCTTCCTTTTGCCATTGCTGCTCCTGCCAGGCTCAATTTTGCCATCGCACGGTCATGTTTGAAATTCAAACCATATTCGAGTGCTTTTTTCATGTGTTTTTCTGAAGTATTTACATTGGTTTGAGCCTCAGAAATTCCAAGCATATAATGATAATAACCCATTTGTTTTTTTACCAGCTGAGCTTCCGGATTAGTGATTTTGTCGAGCCATTTTCTGGATTTCTCAATATCTTGTTTTCTCATTGACCAGAATGAGAGCAAAATGTATTCGTATATGAAAAAAAGTAAAACAGGAATCGATGACAACAAAATCATAACAGTTCCCCAGCCATAAGACC
>CAYFWH010000030.1:0-20827 GCA_964346785.1 uncultured Weeksellaceae bacterium
GGGGAGGATTTGTCTCAGAATTACTGAAACAAATTCTGTGTGCTGCCGGAATTAATACCGGCAGCTCTTTTATTTCTTAAAAAATGTTAATAGATTTTAACATTTGTTAATCTTTTCCTAAAGTTTGTTGAAAGCCACACTGGCAATGGATATTAGCTTTAAATTTGTGCATCAGAAATCTAGAAATATTTTCTTTTTACACAAATGAGGGGCATTAATTTTATTGTTTTTATCGCAGCGTCTATTCTAATTACTTCTTGTGGAAGTTTAATTTCAAGCACACAAGCATCTTCAAATTATATGCCAATTGACAGAACTTATTATGCAGAAAGTTCAGTTATCAATAAAACGCTTTTTGCAGAAAACAAGTCAAAGGAAGAAAAACAGTCAAAACAAAAATCTGATTTTAGTGCAATTGAGGAAATCAATAACATCCACACTTTTACAATGAACAGTTTTGTGTTCCAGATTCTCTCAGAAGCTGAATCATATCTCGGGACACCATACCGCTACGGTGGAACAACCAGAAGAGGAATTGACTGTTCGGCTTTTGTACAAAGTGTTTTCAGTATTTTTGAACATGAGTTGCCAAGAGTTTCATCTGCACAGGCTAAAGAGGGACGACCGGTAGCCAAAGATGAATTAAGAGCCGGCGACCTGGTGTTTTTTGCAACCGGTGGCGGTGCACGCGTAAGTCATGTGGGAATAGTTCACAATGTTTCTGACAACGGCGAAATTGAGTTTATTCATGCCTCAACTTCTAAAGGTGTTATTGTTACGCCATTAAGCGATTCTTACTGGTCAAAGAGATATTTGTACGCCAAAAGAATTATCGATTAAGAATTCAGAGTTTTAATTTTTATTTTAGAACCGGATTCCTGCATATTTTTAATTAATACAATTGTACTTACTACAATTTTCAGCTGTTAATTTTTCAATTAATAAATCATACTGTTGTCATAGTTCAAAATAAAATGCAATTGATTAATTTCGTTAAAAAATTAGACATTGCAACCCATATCTTTAGTTCCAAATGACAAAATAGCGATTGTAGCTCCGTCCGGAAGGGTTTTTCCGAATGAACTTAATGACGGCATTCAGCTTATAGAAAATTGGAATTTTCGAGCAGTCAAATCAAAACATCTTTTTGAAGACTTTTATTTTGGTTATCATTATGCAGGATCGGTAAACCAAAGAACCGAAGATTTTCAAAATGCACTGGATGATGAAAATATTCGTGCGGTATGGTTTGCCAGAGGTGGTTATGGTGCGGTTCATATTTTGGATAAAATCAACTGGGATAAATTTTTGGAAAAACCAAAATGGCTGATAGGTTATTCAGATATAACAGCGATTCATAACCATGTCAACAATCTTGGCATAAAAACACTGCATGCTTTAACAGTCAAAAGACTGGACACTGTCTATACACCGGAAAGTTTTGAGAGCATACGAACAGTGCTGACAGGTGAGAAATTAAAATATGAAATCGAGCCACATTTTCTGAACTGCCCGGGCAAAGCAAAAGGGAAGTTGGTTGGCGGAAATCTGTCTTTAATTTACAGTTTGATTGGCAGTAAATCAGAAATCAAAGGAGAAAATTTAATCTTATTTATTGAAGACTGGTGTGAAAACTGGTACCACCTTGACAGAATGCTGACAAATTTGGAAAGAAGCGGTTTGACAAAAAGAATCTCGGCCTTAATTGCCGGAAGTTTTACACGAATGGATTTGGCAGAAGAAAACCCCGAATTTCTTTCTGAATATGATTCGCTTTCATACAAAATAATTCATAATTTTATAAAGAAAACAAATATACCGGTCTGTTTTGGTTTTCCTGCAGGACATATCGGTGATAACCGTTCACTGATATTGGGTGCTGAAATTGAAATAGTAATACAGCCAAACGGCGTGAAAATTGAATTTTAAATAAATGAAAAATGTTTATGTATTGAGTCATCCGCTTATCCGGGCAAAAATGACGCAGATTAGAAAAAAAGATACACCTACTAAAATGTTCAAGGAATTGGTGAAGGAAATTTCATCGTTGATGTGTTATGAATTGACGAGAGATTTGGAAACTGAAGAAATTGAAATACAAACACCGATTGAAAAAACGACAGGTTACAAAGTTAAAGGTGAAGACATAATGCTTGTTCCTATACTCAGAGCGGGGTTGGGTATGGTTGAAGGAATTCAGGATTTGATACCAAATGCCAAAATCGGACACATCGGTATTTACCGTGATCATGATACACTTGAACCGGTTGAATACCTTTGTAAATTACCAGCAAGAATTGCTGACAGAGATACAATAGTCCTCGATCCAATGCTGGCAACGGGTGGTTCGGCTGTCAAAGCAATTGAAATTTTGAAGTCAAAAGGAGTAAAATCAATCAGATTTGCCTGTTTGGTAGGCTGTCCGGAAGGGGTTGGAATGGTTCATAAACACCATCCCGAAATTCCGATTTATATGGCTGCAATGGACGAAGGATTAAATGAAAACAGTTATATCGTTCCCGGTTTGGGCGATGCCGGAGACAGGCTTTTTGGAACACAATAAATCATAAATCATGGCTGAGCACAATCTTTTTGGAAAGGAAGCAGAAAACAGAGCAACCCAATTTCTGAAAGATAAGGGCTATGAAATTCTTGAAAGAAACTGGAAATTCAGAAAAGCAGAAATTGATATTATTGCAACCGATCCTAAAACCGATGAAATAGTTATTGCGGAAGTCAAATCAAGACACGAAAATCCGTTGATTGAACCTGAACTTGCGGTTGATAAAAAGAAAAGGGCGCTGCTGGTAGGCGCTGCGGACCAATATATTGTAAGCAATGAAATAGAATCTGATTGCAGATTTGACATCATAACTCTTGAGAAAATTAAGGGTGATTGGTTGATTAATCACCTGGAAGATGCGTTTACAGCTTTTGATTAATTGAGGAATGAATTTTGTTTTTAGTTAAATGATGTATATTTAAAAAATTGTATTAATTTAGTACTAAACAAATTTTAATTATGAAAAAAATAATCTTATCCAGCTTAATTTTCATGTTTGGCATATTCATGTATGCACAGTCACCAATCGGAACATGGAAAACTATTGACGATGAAACCGGTAAGGAAAAATCTTATGTACAGATTTATGAAACCAAAAGTGGAAAACTTCAGGGTAAAGTCGTTAAAATATTGACACCCGGTAAAGAAAATGCTAAATGTACCGATTGTAAAGGCGATAACAAAGACAAACCAATCAATGGAATGGTGATTTTGTGGGGACTTGAAAAAGACGGAAGTAGTTGGTCAGGCGGACACATACTCGATCCGAACAAAGGAAAGCAATACAAATGCAAAATCAATTTGAAAGATGCAAATACGCTTGAAGTCAGAGGTTTTCTTGGGGTATCTTTGCTCGGGAGAACACAAACCTGGTACAGAGTAGAATAGTATTATTCTGATTAAAATATTAAAAAATCTCTTTTGATTAATTTTGAAAGAGATTTTTTTATTCAAACAAAAACTGTCTGTCAAAACTTTAAGCTCCATATTTTTGGCATCAGAGATTAATCACTTAATTTCGTAACCGGAAATATTTTACTGAATTTATGAAAAAAATAAGCCTGATTCTTTCGTTTTTGATTGTTTTGCTCAGTTGTAACGATACCGATATTATCAGTCAGACCGGTAAACTCGAAATAAATGATATCCAGCTGCCTCAACTGCCTGACGGATATTTTTATGAAAGCTGGCTTTTGGTTGACGGAAGTTTTGTTTCGGTTGGTAAAATCACAAATGACTCAATCTCAAATAATCTTGCCCGTTTCGATAAAATTGATGAGGCAGATCTCAAAGACGCACAATCATTTGCAATAACTGTCGAAAATTCGGGTGGTGCACCGTCCGAGTATGTTTTGTTGCTGGGAGATTTCAACGGAGACAATGCTATTCTGTCAACAAATACAACCGTTCAAAATGGTGTAACAACACTGGGTGAGAAAATCTCTGCCGGTTATACGGTTCAAAATGCAAGTGTGCCACCGGAAGAAGCAGGAAGTTATGGAACCAACGGTATTTGGTTTTTCAAAGGAAGTGGCGAAAATAAAGAAACTACTCTGAATTTGGATTACAAAGGGTTGAATTACCAGGCATGGTTAGTGAAAACTGTAGAAGGAAATGACTGGTATATGAATGTTGGAAAAATCGAATCTGATACGCTGGCAGATAATTTCAGGAATTTCATTCCACAGCCTTTTGTGCCAAATATTCCAAAATTTCCTGGAGAGGATTTCTTGCAGCAACCCGGATCGGGGACTTCTTTTCCCGAAGGTTTTTTTCCGGTTGATGTTAGAGGCGGGAAAATAGTTATCACGCCAATTTTCCCGAATTACAACAACAGTGATATAGCTTTTCCGATACAGTTGCTTGAGGCAGTCATTCCAAATGATGCAGTCAAAGATGTTGAGTTAGTCAGAGCATTAAACCTGAATACTTCTTATAGTGTGAAAGTAAAAAAACACTGAATTTGATAAACTTTTTATGATGAAAACATCATTCGGATTCATCTAATTGTTTAATAAATGCAGAAGGAGAGCTGGATGTAATTTGCTTGAAAACCGTTGAAAACTTATTGGGCGATGAAAAACCTGTCTCTTCGGCAAGTGTTGCAATTTTATATTTTCTGTAAACAGGTTCATTTATAAGTTTCAGAATAATGTAATTTATTCTTAGTTCATTGATATAATAATTGAAATCTTTTCCCTTATTTCTATTTAAATAATGTGAAAGATATTTGTTGTTGGTTTTGCAGTGAGATGCCAACCAGGAAAGGGAAACATCTCTGTTCAAAAATAAATTTTCAGTTTCAAATTCGTTCAAATACTTAAGAATTTTCTCTTCTGTTTCAACAGTCATCAAATTTTCCGGATAATCAACTTCAGAGGGTTTATCCAAAGGTTTTTCATCAACTGAAATTTTTATTTCAGATTTTTCACTTTTTGATTTTTTCAGTTCAGCTATATAACCTTGAATATTTTCTATTTCGCGTTTCTTTTTTCGTTTGTACCAGAATACATAACATAAGCCTGCCATTATAAAAATTCCGGCAAAAAGAATGATGTAATTTTTGTTCTTTGAAACTCTCTGAGTATTTATGTTTTTACTTCTTAACTCAGAATAACTTTCATCAATATATTCAGATTTATTGGTGCTTGTCAACTTGTTAATAGAGTCTCTTGTTTGTATAGCTTTATTTAAACTATGCGTGTTATTTGTAGCTGTGTAATATTCAATTTTAACTCTGCTCAACTCAGCCAAAACTTCTAAATAATTTGAGTTTTCAGTTAACTCTTCTGCTTTCTCCAAATCTGATTTTGCTTCATTCAGTCTGTTTTTAGCCAAATGCACTTCTGCCATCCCAATGTGAGCAAGACTCTTTACATAACTTTCGGGTAAATCTCCCCATCCCTCCAGTATAGTTTCAAAACATTTTTCAGCTTTGTCGTATTCTTCTAATTTTAAATAACATAGACCAATGTATTGTATGTTTTGAAGAATTAAATACTGATCACCCACTTGTTCAAAATATTCCCCTGCCTCCTTGTAAGATTCAATCGCTTCCAGGGTATTTCCTCTGTCTGACTCACCAAAAGCCTTTTCTTGTTTTAAAAAAGCAAGTGTTGTCATAGATGCATTATCATCAGGTATTTTTTCAGCATTTTCAATTGCAATATTAATATAAGATTCAGATTCTTTATAAAGTGAAAGCATTCTGTGTTGCGTTGCCAAAAAACCAAATACTCTGGTTTTCCAGGCGTATTCATTTGTTTTTTCGAGTTCTTTTTCTGCTCGTTTTGCAAATTCAATTGCTTTCTTTGTTTTGGTTGCCTGTTCATATAATGAAGCGCTCAGCATCAGACTTTTTGCACGAAACAAAGGTGTTTCAGATATTTTATATAATGAATCTGCAATTTCAACTGCTTTATTGAAATCTTTTTGTGAGGTTTCTACGTTCTATTGTAGATTCTGTTAAAACTTTCAACATCTTGTGCTTTGATAAATACATGCACAAGTAGCATAAGAAGTGATAATGTGATATTATTCTTATTCAAAATCAGGTGTTGTTAGTTAAGTTTGGTTTCGTTTTATTGTTGTCTTACATTAAGACAAAAACAAAAATAAAGATAAAAAAGTATTTATCAAAAAAAGACCGGTTAATTTGCCGGCCTTTTCAATTTATCAAATAACTTTTATTTTTTTGTAATTCGGATGTCAACCCTTCTGTTTTGTGCACGACATTCATCTGTATCATTGGCTTCACATACAAAATGACTGGCACCGTAACCTTCATTATCAATTCTGGATGCATCGATTCCGTCTGTAGTCATCATGTCAGCAATTTTTTGAGCTCTTTCTGCTGAAACTGCTAAATTTGTTTCTGCAGAACCGGTATTGTCAGTATATCCACCGATTTTTATTTCAGCTTCAGGAAATGCTTTTAAAAGGCTAACGATATTATTGAGCTGATTTTTAGATTCTGCAGTCAATTCAGATTTTCCGGTTTCAAAATAAACTCTGTCCAAAGTTACCCAACCTTTGGTTTTATCTTCACTAACTGTAAAATCAGCACTATTCAGCATTCCAAATAATTTGTTTTCAGAGCTGAACTCACCGACATTCATCTTGATATCACCTGGCAGAGTGATTTCAGTCGGCATTCCTGTGTCATAAATAAAATTCCCATTTTCATCCAGTTGTGAGGTATTTCCATCAGAAGTGCTTTCTGTGTTTGCTGTCGCTGCGCCGGTTGTAGCGGCCGTATTGTCAACAGCATATTCTCCTTTTCTTTCGCATTTGCAGGCGGTAAAAATAAATGATCCGCTTATCACTGCAAGCATCAATACTTTTTGTAGTCTCATAATCAATTAATTTCTGTTTTGATTTTTTTAATTTAGTGATTATTAATTCACTCTGTTTAATTTTGGGTCGAAGTTAATGTAAACATTCAAAAAAGAAAAAATATATTTGCTCAAATTCTAATTCATAAAAAAATGAAATTTTCAAGAATTCATACACTCAAAGAGATTGCAGACATTATCAATGCCGAATTTGAGGGACCGGAAGATTTCCCTGTTCACGGAATTAACGAGATTCATGTGGTTGAACCGGGTGATATTGTTTTTGTTGATCATCCAAAATATTATGATACTGCGCTTAACAGTGCAGCGACAATTGTGTTAATCAATAAAAAAGTAGAATGTCCGGAAGGAAAAGCACTTTTGATTTCAGATGACCCATTCAGAGATTTTGTGAAAATCGGTCAGTATTTTAATTCTTTCAGGTCGTCAGACAGAATGATAGCCGAAACCGCCGAAATAGGTGAAGGAACAATTTTACAACCTAATGTTTTTGTCGGACACGATGTAAAAATCGGTAAAAACTGCTTGATTCATGCCAATGTTAGTATCGGTAATGGTTCAGTGATTGGTGACAATGTGATTATTCACTCAGGTACAGTTCTGGGTGGTGATGCATTTTATTATAAAAAAAGAGAAACCGGATTTGATAAATTAAAATCGGTTGGAAATGTGGTTCTTGAAGACAATGTGGAAATTGGTGCCAACTGTACCATTGACAGAGGTGTAACTGCTTCAACAACAATAGGCGAGGGAACCAAAATTGATAATATGGTACAAATCGGTCATGATACCATAATCGGTAAAAGATGTCTGATTGCTTCTCAATGCGGAGTCGCTGGCTGCACTGTTGTAGGTGATGATGTTACGCTTTGGGGGCAGGTAGGTGTGAAAAGTGGAATCAGCATTGGCGATAAGGCTGTTGTCATGGCTCAGTCGGGAGTTGGCGGAAATCTGGAAGGTGGTAAATCTTATTTTGGTTCACCGGCTGAAGATGTGAAGTCAATGTATAAATATATGGCTGCACTCAAAATTATGACAAAAGATTTCATGAATAAGAAAAAATCTTAAAAACTCATCTATTTGTTAATAAATTACACCCAATTAAGACTGATTTCAAACACGATTTAGTCTAAATTTAGTACTTTTGTAAACCTCGAATTAAAATTAATAAAAAATTAAATAAAAAAGAAATGAATATTAAACCAGATATGGAGCTGCATGCAAAGGTACAGCAGAATGAAACAGTACAGGAAAGATTGAGTAAACACATATTGGCAGACGGTTATCCTTTAGTGATGGATATGGTGAAATCACATGGCTCATACATACACGACGAAAATGGGACTGAATATCTTGACATGTTTAGTATGTTTGCATCAGGTTCAATTGGATACAACCATCCGTATTTGTTGAAACATAAAGATTTGTTGGCAGATATGTCGGTAAACAAACCAACAGTTTCAGATGTTTATTCCGAACAATTTGCTGATTTTGTAGATACTTTTGCAAGAGTAGCAATGCCTGAGGAATTGCAATATGCATTTTTTATCGGAGGCGGAGCACTGGCTGTAGAAAACGCACTCAAAGCTTCTTTTGACTGGAAAACCAGAAAGAATTTAGAAAAGGGAATTGACAAGGAAGCCGGAATGGTGATTCATTTCAAACAGGCTTTCCATGGCCGTTCGGGTTATACACTTAGTCTGACCAATACTTCAGACCCGAGAAAGTATATGTATTTCCCGAAATTTGACTGGCCGAGAATTACAAATCCGAAAATGCATTTTCCATTAACCGAAGAGAGCATTGCAAATACCGTTGCACTTGAAAAACAAGCTTTGGAACAGATTCACGATGCACTGAAAAATAACCCGGATGAAATTGCATGTCTGATTATAGAAACCATTCAGGAAGAAGGCGGAGATAATTTCTTCAGAAATGAATTCCACAAGGAACTGAGAAGAATTTGTGATGAAAATGAAATTTTACTGATTTATGATGAAGTTCAGGCAGGAATGGGAATTACAGGAAAAATGTGGGCTTATCAGAATTATGATGTAATTCCGGACATAATTGCTTTTGGTAAAAAAACACAGGTTTGTGGGATTTTAGCAAATAAAGAAAAATTTGATCAGGTAGCTGACAATGTCTTTCATGAATCAAGCCGCTTGAATTCTACTTTTGGCGGGAATTTTATTGATATGGTTCGCTTCAAACTGATTCTTGAAGTAATCGAACAGGAAAACCTTCTTGACAATGTCAATAAACAAGGTGATTTTTTGAAAGAAGAACTGATGAAATTACAGGAAAATAAAAAATCAATCTCAAATGTGAGAGGTCTCGGACTATTTGTTTCTTTTGATTTGAGAAACGGAGAGGAGAGAGACGCATTGATCAAAAAGGCATTTGACAAAAAACTGATTCTTCTTTCTTGCGGTGATCAGTCTGTCAGATTCAGACCCCATCTGAATGTGAAAAGAGAAGACCTTGAAAAAGTAATTGTCCTGCTAAATGAAATTGCTGAATAATTGATATTCAATAAATAAATTGAAGACCGGTTCATTGCGAGCCGGTTTTTTTTTATGTCAATTTATTTTTTAGCCATTCCATTATTAATTTGGTTGAATTTGGCTTTGACTGAATATATTTATAACATATTTTCCCTCTTTCGGTTCTCAGCATTTCATCGTTAATCAATTGTTTCAGTTCTTGTTTCAATTCATGGTAATCTCCAAATTTGACTGCACCACCGTTTTCTATCAAATCAATTGCCTCAGAATACAACTGATAATTCGGGCCAAAAATCACCGGAACACCAAAAACTGCGGGCTCAAGCGTATTGTGTACACCGGTTTTGGTAAATCCACCACCGACATAAGAAATATCTGAATAAGCATAAATCTTGGTCAACATACCGACCGTATCTACAATCAAAACATCGGATTCAGAGATTTCAGTGCTGTTACTTTTTGTGTATATTGAGGTTTTTTGATTGATTTTTTCAGAAAGTTGTACAATTTGTTTTGGATTGATATTGTGTGGAGCGAAAATTAATTTCCAACCTTTTGGAAATTCTTCATTGATGAATCTGACCAGAATTTCTTCATCATCCGGCCAGCTGCTTCCAACGACAATCAATTTTGAGTTTCCTTTGAATTTTTCTACAAATTCCAGCCTGGGTTTTGAATCGAGTATTTCACGAACCCTGTCAAAACGAGTGTCACCTGAGATCGTTACATTATCAATCTGAATTGAATTCAATAAATTTTTTGAATCTTCATCCTGTACAAAAAAATGAGAAATACTACCGATAATTTTCCTGAACCAACTGCCTATACTTTTGAAAAATAAGCTATCTTCCTTGATAACCGCCGAAATGACAATCACAGGGATTTTTGATTTTCTCAATCGATTCAGCAAATTGTACCAATATTCATATTTGACCAAAATCAGGATTTCAGGATGAAGAAGTTGAATCAATTTTTTTGAATTCTTTTTTGTGTCAACCGGTAAGTAAAAAATATAATCGGCTCCTTTGTAATCCTTTCTTACTTCATAACCCGAAGGAGAAAAAAAACTGATCGCAAGTTTATGAGTTGTAAATTCAGTTTTAATTTTTTCCATCACCGGCCGGCCTTGTTCAAATTCACCAAGAGAAGAACAGTGAACCCAGATGATTTTGTCGTTTGGATTTACTTGCTGACTCATCTTTACAGCCCAGTCTTTCCTGCCATCTGCAAACAATTTTGCTTTTGGATTGAATGAAGATGCAATTCCGATTGCGGTTCCGTATAGTCCGATAAAAAGATTATAAATGATATTCATTGACAGGGCGAATATACAAATTCCGTTTTGTACATTTGCTTAAAATTTATTTGACAATGCGTAAATTACAAATGGTTGATTTGGGTGCTCAGTACCAGAAAATCAAAAGAGATATAGATGAAGGAATTCAGAATGTTGTTGATTCCTGTGCTTTTATTAACGGACCTGAAGTAAAGAATTTTCAGTCCGATTTAGAAGAATATTTAAAAGTAAAACATGTGATTCCGTGTGGTAACGGAACCGATGCACTTCAAATCGCTTTGATGGCTTTGGATTTAAAACCGGGCGATGAAGTAATCACAGCAGATTTCACCTTTGCAGCAACCGTTGAAGTCATTCATTTACTTGGACTGAAATCAGTTTTGGTTGATGTGGATTATAACACATTTTTGATTGACCCTGAGGAAATCAAAAAAGCAATTACACCTAAGACCAAAGCGATTATTCCTGTTCATTTATTTGGTCAGTGTGCCAA
This sequence comes from uncultured Weeksellaceae bacterium, assembly GCA_964346785.1. Taxonomy (GTDB): domain Bacteria; phylum Bacteroidota; class Bacteroidia; order Flavobacteriales; family Weeksellaceae; genus Moheibacter. The sequence continues at coordinate 11,216 of CAYFWH010000030.1, forward strand.
TATGGATGAAATCATGAAAATTGCAGAGGAGCATAATTTATTTGTGATTGAAGATACAGCTCAGGCAATCGGTGCAGAATACAAAGATAAAAAAGCAGGAACGATTGGACATATCGGTGCGACTTCATTTTTCCCGTCTAAAAATCTGGGTTGTTATGGTGACGGTGGTGCAATTTTTACAAATGATGACGATTTAGCACACAAAATGAGAGGAATCGTGAACCATGGAATGTACAAAAGATATTACCATGATGAAATTGGTGTAAATTCAAGACTGGACAGTATTCAGGCTGCTATTTTGAGAGTGAAATTACCACATCTGAATGATTACAATGGTGCAAGAAAAAAAGCTGCAGAATTTTATGACTATGCTTTTGCAGATATTTTTGAACTGAAAACACCCGGATATTCAGAAGATTCAAATCATGTATTTCACCAGTACACACTCAGAGTTCTGAACGGAAAAAGAAATGACCTCAAAGAATTTTTGGAATCAAAAGAAGTACCTGCAATGATTTATTATCCGGTTCCGTTGAGAAAACAAAAAGCTTATGATACTGGAGATTATAACGATGCCGACTTTCCAAACACCAATAAACTCATAGACGAAGTTTTGTCACTGCCAATGCATACAGAATTGACTCAGGATCAACTGGATTATATAGTGAATTCAGTAAAGGAGTTTTTTGAGAGTTGATCCATCTGAATGTAATAATCTGAAACAAAAAATTTGAACTTGAAAAAAAAAATAGCAGTCACAGGTGGACTTGGATACATTGGCTCGCATACAGTTGTAGCATTGCAGGAAGCGGGATTTGATGTGGTCATCATCGATGATTTGTCGAATTCTGAATTGTTCGTTTTGGACAGAATTACTCAAATCACAGGAGTAAAACCCGATTTTCATCAAATTGATTTAAAAGATTCTGAAAAAGTAAATAAATTTTTTAGTCAGCAGAAAATCGATGGTTTGATTCATTTTGCAGCTTACAAAGCAGTTGGTGAAAGCGTTCAAAAACCTTTGTCATATTTCAGAAACAACATCATCGGATTACTCAATGTGCTTGATGCGATGAAGGAAAACAATTTCGATAATTTTATTTTCAGCTCATCCTGTACGGTTTACGGACAAGCTGACAAAATGCCGATTGATGAATCTGCACCCATCAAAAAAGCTGAATCACCTTATGCAAAAACCAAACAAATGGGTGAGGAAATTCTTGAAGATTTCGTTTCAGCCTTTGATAAAAATGTAATTTCACTTCGTTATTTCAATCCGGTTGGTGCCCATCCTTCTGCATTAATTGGCGAATTGCCCAAGGGAGTGCCAAATAATTTAGTTCCTTTTGTTACTCAAACTGCAGCAGGAATTCGACAGGAGCTTTCGGTTTTCGGAGATGATTATCCGACCCGAGATGGAACCGCCATCCGTGATTATATTTTCGTTTGTGATTTGGCAGATGCACATGTCAAAGCATTGATTCGCTTGCTTGAAAAGAAAAATACAGAGAATTTAGAAGTTTTCAATTTGGGAACCGGAATTGGTTCAACGGTCTTGGAAGTTGTTCAGACTTTTGAAAAAGTGAATAAACTGAAACTGAATTATAAAATAGTTGACAGAAGAGCAGGTGATATTACCGAAGCATTTGCAGACAATACCAAAGCTGAAAAAGAATTGGGCTGGAAACCCGAAACCTCATTGGAGGAAAGCATGAGAACTGCCTGGGAATGGCAGAAAGGTCTTCTGTGAGAGCAACTAACTGATATAAATTAGCAAATAAATAATGAAAGTCCGTGTCGTAACCATAGGTGATGAAATTCTTTTTGGTCAGATTGTAGATTCAAACTCTGCATTTATTGCCCAAAAATTAAATCAAATCGGTTTGGAAATCGATGAAATACTTTCGATTCACGACCGGCACGATTTAATTATTGAAACACTTTCCAAGCTTTGTTCTGATTCGGATGTACTGATTCTTACCGGTGGGCTGGGGCCGACCAAAGATGATTTGACCAAAAAAGCTCTTTCAGATTTTTTGAAAACTGAATTGGTTTTAGATCAGTCGGTTTTGAAAGATTTGGAAGAAAGATTCAAAAAAGGAAAATTAAAAATGAATGGTCTGAATCATGACCAGGCATTGATTCCAAGAGTTTCTGAAGCTATACCCAATCCGCTTGGAACAGCTCCCGGAATTTGGACAGAACACGAAGGTTGTGTAATTATAAATCTGCCGGGTGTACCTTTTGAAATGAAAAGTCTGATTAAAACTGAAGTTATCCCAAGATTGCAAAAGAAGTTTGACCTGTCTTTTGTAATCCATCATTTTTTATCGGTTTCAAATTTTCCCGAAAGTGAGCTGTCACTAAAAATTTCAGATTGGGAAGATAATTTGCCAAAAAATTTAAGTCTTGCTTACCTTCCGGAAAGAGGAAGAGTGAAATTGAGAATTACAGCTGTTGGAAAAGATAAAAATGAAATTGAAAAGACAATTGAAACCGAAATAAAGAAACTGATACCATTATTGGGCAGTCATCTTGACTCTGCTGTCAACGGTGCAATTGAGAAAGTTCTGGGCGACAAACTCAGAAAATCAAGATTAACGATGTCGACTGCCGAAAGTTGTACCGGCGGGATGATAGCACATCTGATTACTGCTGTTCCGGGCAGTTCTGAATATTACAAAGGTTCTGTGATATCGTATGCAACAGAAGTGAAAGAAAATATTCTGGATGTACCAAAAGAGCTGATAGAAAAACACACTGTGGTTAGTGAAGAAGTTGCTGCAGCAATGGCAAATGGCGTTCGAAAAAAACTGAATACAGACCTTGCAGTAGCGACAACCGGCGTTGCCGGACCAGCAAAAGGAGAGGATGGAAAAGAAGTCGGAACGGTTTGGATTGCGGTAACTGACGGAAATAAAACGATGACAAAAACATACTTCTTTCCTTATTTGGAAAGAGATGATTTTATCATTCAGGTTTCTAGACTTGCTTTACAGAAAGTGATTGAGCTGGTCAGAGAAGATTATTGATTAAAAAATTAATGTATAAAAAAATAGCTGCCTTAAATCGGACAGCTATTTTTTTAGTTTTTATTTATTAATCAAAATCCTGACTGCTTCCTACATCTGCGCGTTGAGCGTTCAACACACCTCTCGTAGGAATTGAGTTGCCATTACCAAGTACAAAAGCAACAATTTTCAGGTTTGCCGGATTTCCGACATTTGAAGGTAGCTGAACATTGAAATCTCTTGAATACACATTTCCGTTTGAAATTTCAGACTGAGGAATAACATCACCATAAATATCGGTGTATGCTTTCAGTAAAACATGTTCCTGAGCGAAATTCGGAATTGGGTTTGGCATACTTGAATAATTGTAATTTGAATCACAGTTCAGACCACTTCCTGCATAATAGTTTACCTGATTGTATGTTAATCCATCTTCAATCAAAGTTACTACCAGTCTTGCGTCAGGAACACTGTCTGTTGCAAAGCCGACTTTTACGGTCATTTTCAGATTGTTTCCGTTTAAATTTGAACTGATAGCCAGACCGAGATTAGCGGATTCGTTCAGGAATTCATCTGCCTGACTGTAATAAATGGTAGGATCGTTAGGGCAGGGGTGAGTACCTTCATACTGATTGAGTGAGTGAATTCTGTTGTATTTACCTTTTGGTGCACCCATTGCATTGTAATTTTGAGGACTTGCCATATCTGCCCAGAATTCATAAGTCCACGGATCTGAAGGAGCACCCTGACAATGGATAGCAATCGGAATAATTCTGTCGTTGTATTCTGTTAAATAATTAACGATTGAAACCATTCTTGGACAGTACCCGCACCAGGTCCCGGTATAGTCTTCGAGCAGAACCTTACGGGTATATTCAGAAGGAACTTGTTCAATGGAAGCAAAAGTTTTAACAGCACTTTGTTTGCCGTCGTATATTCCATAGACTTCGTTTGACGAATTTGCTTCTCCCGGAACATAACTGTTACCGCTGATTTCAACGCCATTTACAAAAAAGCTGGCAGCATCTGTGACATCTCCTTCAAAACTTGAAAAAAGCTGGAAACTGATAGATTCTCCAACATTCACTGAATTACTGCTTAAAGACAACTCCAGAGAGGCATCACCTACTTCTTCTTCAGTGCCGCAACTCGTCAGAAGACCGGCTGAAAAAAGCATTAAAATGAAAAGATGTGTTAGTTTATTTAATTTTTTCATCATTGGAAATTTATTTTTGCTAATTTAGCACGATAAACACACAAATAAAAAATTATGACTAAAAAATTATTATCAGTTTTTATACTGCTTTTTGTATTCTCAATTTCAACGGCTCAGGAAGCGACCTTTCCGGACATGACAGTTGTTGATTTGGATGGTAATAAGGTTGATTTGAAAGCATTGAGTGCAGAAGGTCCGGTAGCAATCTCGTTCTGGGCAACCTGGTGTGGTCCCTGTATGCTTGAATTAAATGCAATTAACGATGTTATTGAAGATTGGGTTGAGGAGACAGGTGTAAAGTTTTTTGCAATTTCTATTGACGATTCAAAAACTGTAAACAGAGTTAGACCGATGGTAAATGGTAAAGGATGGGATTTTAATATCCTTCTTGACACTAATAATGAGCTTAAAAGACAGTTGAATTTTTCGACTCCTCCTTTTTCACTCGTTGTAAGTGACGGTAAAATTGTTTACAAGCATTTGGGATATCAGCCGGGTGCTGAAGATGAATTTTATGAAAATATAAAATTACACGCTAAATAAAACGAGATTAAATTACACACATGAGAAAAATTTATGGAAGCCTGATGATTGCTTTTGCAGTTTCATCGATGGCATACGGACAAATAAATATAGGTGAAGGTACTTTTTCGGGTGGTATAGAATCCACTTCGCAATGGTACCAGGCGGATGACGATTTGGGAATCGAGCAACCGAGCCAGCCTTTTCGATCAAATAATTACATTAAATTGGATTACAACTACGGAAAGTTTTCGGCAGGTATTCAGTATGAAGCTTATTTGCCCAAAGCGTTGGAAGGCTATTCTCCCCGTTTGAATGACAACAAAATCGGTACTTATTACATCAATTATAAAGGAGAGCAGCTCGATATTACAGCCGGTAATTTTTATGAGCAATTCGGTAGCGGATTGATTTTGAGAAGCTGGGAAGACAGACAAATCGGAATCAATAATTCACTGAAAGGAGTTCGTGTTGCATATACACCCAATGATTTCACAACAATCAAAGGTTTGATTGGGAAAAATCGTTTGGGATTTGAAACAACTCAGGGAACTGTAGGAGGTGTAGATGTTGAAACGAATTTAATCAGACTTTTTAACGCCGAGAATCTTAACCATAATTTTACTGCCGGATTGAGTTATGTCGGAATCAGTGAGTCCTACACCGGGCCAATTGACGATTTGCCAGAAACTTCATCCAATGTATCAGCCCGTTTGGGATATAGCGGAAACTCGGGGTTTTATGCCAACGCAGAATATGTTCACAAAGGAAAACAGGCGATGTACAACAGTGGTGTGCCTTCTGATAAATTCTACGACGGAAATGCTTTTCTGTTTAATTTAGGATATTCTGCAAAAGGTTTTGGAATCAACACAACTTTCAGAAGACTCGAAAACATGGGACTTTACTCTGAAAGGGAAATGAGCGAACCGGCTGCAAATGTTTTTAATGAAGCAATTGTAAATTATCTGCCGGCGCTTACCCGTCAGCACGATTATTTGTTGACCAATATCTATGTTTATCAGGCACAGCCCAATTTGAATTTTGAGAAAAAAGAAGCCGGTGAAATCGGCGGACAGATAGATATCTTTTACAATTTCCCTAAAGGCAGTACGCTTGGTGGCAAGTATGGAACAAAAATCGGTATAAATGGTTCTTACTGGAATGGATTGAATGCAGATTTTAATGCAGCCGGTGATGAATACACTACAAATTTCTTTGATTTCGGAAAAAAATTCTTTCATGATGTGAATTTTGAAATGACTAAAAAATGGTCGCCTAAATTTTCATCAATCATTACCTACATGCATCAGTACTATGACAAAGCAATTGTAGAGGGCGGGAATTACAGCCATATTATTGCCAATGTAGTGGTAGGAGATTTTCTGTATAAATTCAATTCAAAAAACTCGGTTCGTTTTGAATTGCAGCATTTGCAAACCAAAAGAGACAAAAAGAACTGGGCTGCAGCGTTGGTTGAATACAACTTGAATCATAAGTGGAATTTCTACATTGGAGATCAGTATAATTATGGAAATGATGATTCCAGTCAAAGATTTCATTATTACATGTTAGGAGGAAGCTATGTTCAGGAATCTACCCGAATAGCTGTTAATTACGGTCGTCAGAGAGGTGGGTTGATATGTGTTGGAGGCGTTTGTAGATATGTACCTGAAAATACAGGTTTTACACTTTCATTAGTGAAAACTTTTTAATAAATTTGCAGTATTGCAGTAATTAAAAACAATTAATAACACACAAAAACATGAGGTTATGAAACAATTATTTATTAAATCAATGCTGATGGTGTTCCTGCCGTTGGCAGCTTACGGTCAGACAATTGTAAGTACAGATCAGGAAAATAAAAAAGCTGTTTTGGAGGAATTCACAGGGATTTATTGCGTTTATTGCCCTGAAGGCCATGCGATTGCTGAGCAAATTTTAGCCAGCAATCCGGGTAATGCTTTTGCGATTAATATTCACCAGGGAGGTTATGCAAATCCAAGCGGTGGCGCTCCTGACTTCAGAACGCAATGGGGTGATGCGATTGCAGGACAGACAGGTCTGACAGGTTATCCAGCGGCTACAGTAAGCAGAACTAACTTCCCCGGAAGAGAGATGGGTAATAGCGGGACTACCGCAATGGGTAGAAGCAACTGGAGCTGGGCAGCAAATCAGATTATGGGGCAGGCATCTTATCTAAACATGGCTGTTGAAGCGAGTATTGATATTGACACAAGAGAACTGATTGTGCATGTTGAAGCTTATTATACCGGCAGTAGTCCTGAATCTACCAATTTGCTGAATGTAGCTTTGCTTCAGAACAATACCAAAGGTCCACAGACAGGTGGTAATCAGGGGAATAATTACAACCATATGCGTCGTTTGGTTGATTTGATTACAGGACAGTGGGGTGAGACCATCACTACAACCACTCAGGGTTCATTTATTGACAAAACATATACTTATACTATTCCTGCGGATTACAGAGATGTTCCGGCAATTCTTCCTGATATGGAAATTGTGGTATTTATGACCGAGACACATCAGAAAATAATTAGCGGTAACGGAGCTTTCCCTTCTTTGATTGGATTGGAATATCAGAACGATGCTGCTCTTACGGAAGTAAGTAATATTCAGAGAATTTGTGACAATAAAATTGCACCGATTGTAACCATACAGAATATGGGTGAGAACACGCTTACTTCATTGGATATTGAATATGAAATCAATGGCCAGTCTCATGTGTACAATTGGACAGGTAGCCTGACTTCATTGCATTCTGCAACTGTTGAACTACCTGAAGTTACTTTCCCACTGAATTATGACAATACAGTTGTGGTAACTATTTTAAACCAGGATCAGAATCCAGACAATGATTCAATGTCAGTTGATTTCCAAAGTGCACCTCAAGCTGAAACTTTTGATGTGTTACTGACATTGAATACAGATAATCAGGGTAATCAAACCAGATGGATTATTAAAAACTCATCAAACAACACCATTATGCAAGGTAACGGATATGGAAACAATCAGACTTATGAGATAACCGTTACACTTCCTGCCGATGATTGCTACAGCTTCAGAATCCTTGATACCGGAAACAATGGAGGTGCGACTGTTGACCTTTCTGATATGAATGGTAATTTATTGATTGAGTCAGATGGAAATTACGGTGGAGGTTTTACAGAATTCTTTATGAAAGGTGCTTTGGGTGTTAAAGACCAGCAAATTTCTGAAGTAAATGTTTACCCTAACCCATCAAACGGAATTGTAAATATCAGCAGCGATAAAAATATTGACAATGTGTATGTATATGATATATCTGGAAGACTTCTTAAGACTTTCAATCAGATTTCTTCAGATAGATCAACACTTAACCTGAACGGTTTTGCAGCCGGAACTTATATTCTGAAAATTCAGAGTGGTAAAAAATTGATTACCAAAAAAGTAATTATTAAATAATTAAGAAAATGAAAAAGATTTTTGCATCACTATTTATATTAACCTTTGCTTTTGCTAACTCATTTGCACAAGAAAGGGCATATGTGATATCTGATTTGGATGGAAATCCGTATGAAAATCATTCAGTTCATGTTTTTGATATTCACGGATCTTTTGAAGACCCGCTTGAAGAAGCAAAACTTCATTTCCTGATTACCAATACTACCTCAGAAGATATTTATCTGAGAGGTCAGGTGATTGAAATGATTAATACAAATGGAGAACTGGCACAATTTTGCATTGGTGGACCATCCGGAAACTGCTTCTTCCCGCTTTTCACAGATATTTATTATCCTGTGACAGACGGAGGTGTTATGTACGCAAACTCAAATTGGGGATTATTTGATTATTTTATCAATCTTGACCCGACTGACAAGGCAGAGTACAGACTGAGATTTGCTCAGACCGACGGAGCAGGAAATGAGATTGCGGGAACTGAGTTCTTTATTACTTATTTGTATAGCGAAGACGGAACTATGGGTGTGAACGATATCCGTTCATCTTCAATTGCTCAGGTTTATCCTACAGTTGCTAAAAACTTTACCAATGTGAAGTTAAATGAAGCAGCTCAGGTAAGCATAATTAACCTTGAAGGTAAAACAGTTAAAACTTTAAGTTTGAACAAAGGTGAGTCTCAGGTAAATCTGAACGGACTGTCTGCCGGTGTTTACTGGGTTGCTTTCAAAGGTATTTCAGGAGCAACTACAAACATTAGAATTGTAGTTAAATAAATTGTATAATGATTAATTAAAAGGCTGCCGATTGGCAGCCTTTTTTATTGTGTTAATTTCAAGATTAAATCTTTAATCTGAAATATTTTTGATTTAAAACATAAAAAACAAAATCAATTTCTGTGTTGTATCTTTCCGGATACCATCTCGGGTCAACGATTGCAGTAAACCTTAAAATTCCGCCTTTATAAGGTAGAAAATAATCACTAACCGGTTTGCCATTGTAAATAAAATGTCTCGCCTTTCCGTTTGTCAGTGGTATTTCTTCGTATTTAATTTTAGGTTCTTTAATTTCAGTCAGATATAAATCAGGATAATAAAATCCAAAAATATTGAGATAAAAACTGGTGTCATTATGAAGAAACAGAATTTGCTTTCCTTTTCTTGAAACCGAAGATTTGAATAATTTATTGAGTTCTTTTTGACTCAGGTAAACCATATCCGGATTGATGGTGTCATAATAATAATCGAGATAAGCACCGAAACTCAAACTGTCTTTACCTGTATTCATTTTGAAAAGCCGATAAAGCTCTTTTTCTTCAGTTTCTGAATTTAGTTTCAGGTAATTGGTACAGGAAAACGAGAGTAATCCAAAGCAAATCAGAAGTACTACTCTCGTTTTCATATT
>CAYFWH010000031.1:0-8483 GCA_964346785.1 uncultured Weeksellaceae bacterium
AAAATCTTTCGGAATGGTAACTAATCTTGCCCAATAATTTAAAAATTCAAAAAAAAAATGAAAACAAGATTAATGATTTTAGGCTGGTTATTCTTTCAATTTACTTTTGGACAGGAAGGCGGCAACCAATTGTATCAATCCAATAATTACCATCAGAACAATCTACCCACTAACAATCAAAGTATTTCAAAAGTCAGAATAAACGAGAACCAAATGGTTTTTGAAGTCAATGTTTTGAACAATGTTCGTGCAGATTCTTTCGTCGTTACTTTGGGCGTAAATCAGGAAAGTCATTCGGTGGAAAGTTGCAATTCTACAATTAATAATAGGATTACCACTTTCAAAACTGAAATAAAAAAATGGGGCATTAAGGAAGATGATATTTATGTGGATTTCATTACGCAAACCAAAATTTACGGTTATCAAACAGGTTCCGAAGGAAATAATGTGAAAATCAATCAGAAAGATGAAGGATTTGAAATTAAAAAGAATGTCATTATCAGATTAAAAGATATGAGTTTATTTGAAAAGATTCTTGAATCCGCTTCTAAAAACGAAATTCATAATGTCATCAATGTAGAATATTTCGCTTCGAATCAGGATTTGATTTACGAAGAAATGTTGAAAGAAGCTTTGAAAATTTCCGATAAAAGAAAAGATTTATTGGGAATTTCGGAATCAAAATATGAAGAACCGGTTTATGAAATAAGTTTTAGCTCGATCCAGCCCGGAAAACAGTACAAAAATTTTCAGGCGTTTGAAACTTCCAATATTTCATATAGTAATTATTACAAAAGCAATCAAGTAGTTGTGCAACAAGAACAACGAAAATCAAAAACTTTTTTCTTTGATGGAGTAGATACTTCCACCTTTGATAAAATAATGAATGACGATACGCCGAAAATCAGTTTGCAATATGTGATGAATATGAAAGTAATTTATAAAGCAAAACAAAAAGAGAAAAAACAATATCACATTGTTACACCCAACGGCGATTTAAAATCGTTGAATTTGGATTAACGAATTAAATTTACAAAATAGGAATTATGAAATATAAACGATACATAACGGTAATTTTTATCCTGTTTTCGGGGATTACCCTTGCACAACCCGGTTGGCAGGATTTTACAGCGCGTTATTTTTACACGATTTTGGACCAAAACGGAAAAGAAATTTCGTTTAAAAATGACAAAGATTACAGTATAATGATTGACAATGTACTGTATAAATCGCCTAACATTCCAAATGATTCGTTAAAAAATGCTAAAAGTAATTATGATTGGGATAAAGGATATGAAAACCAAATCAAAATCAATGATTTCTCTTTTGTTAATTATCAAAACGATTATTTTCAAAGTGAAAAACGATTGGAAATCAAAATCATTCATAAAAAAGACACGATGTATATCTGCCAACCTTCAGGACAAGGAAGTCTTTTGGAAATAGAAATAGATTTTCAAGGCAAAAAACCTTTAAGACCCAAAGCGGATTTTACTTTACAATTCATTCCGGGGCATTATTATTTTCCGGGTTGGGCAAAAGACATTTTAGAAAATATTCCCAAAACAAGCGGAAATGTGAAAATCGTCAATATCAACCAACGAAATTTTATCATTCCGAAGAATATTTATGATTCCATTCCTTACTTTATGTACAAACACGAACAATTTACAGATGCAGATAATTATGTTGTAAACAGCTTTATGAAAGGATATTTTCTGATAGAAAAAAGAATTGAACCCACAAAATTTGACAAATCAGCCTTGCCTTATAAACACCCGAGGTTGGGACGATTTTTCCCAACAAAATACCCAAACCGGTTTTTCGGAATGATTGATTATTCTATGGATTATAAAAGTTGTTTTAGTGGAGGAAAAATCTTCTCTGTTCTGAATAAAAAAGAGAATACGATAGAGCAGTTTTTCCCGAAAGGAAATCCACGTCTTTTTGGTAGTTCCGATTTATATATTGATACTTTTAATTCCATTTTATACCTGCCAGTTGTTATAAAGCAGGAGTTTAATTATGAACTTTCTGATTGTCAGTATGATTTGTCTCGTGAAAAGCGTATTTACCAATCCGAAGACGAGGGACAATCGTGGACAGAAAACAAATCTTTGTCAAAGCTGTTCAATAAATATGATTTTCGGTATATACGATTTTTAGACAAAGATTATACGGTAGCTTTCAGCAACCAAGATGTAAAGCACAGGAAAGAAAAATATAACATTAAACAAACAACCTACTATTTGTTGAAAAATATGCAGGTAGTTGATTCTGTGAAGACTCCTGATGATGCTTATCATTACAACACTTTTGTAAACGAGTATTATAATCAGGATATAAAAGACTCCATTATTCTTGGGAATTGGAGTAACATCAAACAAAAAAACGATAAAAAGCCTAATCCTTATTTTCAGGCAGTTGTTGTCAAAAAAGATGATAAATGGATCTTGAAATCAGGAGAAAACATATACACAAATTCCATTGGGAATATACCCAAAGTAAACACAAATACAATAAAAGATTATCAAAACTTTCAGTTAATCAACAAACAGGAATTGGTTTTTAAAAACGGTTCGGGCAGTCTGAAACTAAATCGGGATATAAGGGATGAGGTTGAAAGTTCAGGAACTTTTATCATTGAAAAAGACAAGGAAATTTATTTAATCGATGCAAACTATTACGGTTCCGCCGTTTATATGTCATTCGACAAAGGAACGACTTGGTATTTATATCCTTTGCCATTAGAACAAAGAGGTAGTTATCGGTTTTTAGATATTGATAAAAATAGTGAAATATCGCATTTTAGTAATGAATGGATTGAAAAAGAAGGCAGAGTAATAAGAAAAATAATCCATAAATTTTCACTTGAATAAAATGTGCTTTAAAAGAATTAAAAAATGAAAACTAAAACCTATACATTCCTGTTTTTCATTGCATTATCACAGTTTGGGTTTGGACAATTAGTTCCATCTGACTTTTTTAATTTAGGTATAATAATTTCTGAAAATGGCAAAGACTATGATGGAATTATTGAGCTTTATAAAAAACATATTGATTAAGATAAATTTTTAACAACAAGCGGGTTTCAAGAAAGGCTAATTGAACCTCGGAAGGCTGTAATTTATTTTACTGAATACAGGAAAAATGACAAACAAATTGCGTTGTATTTTTCTATGCCATTTCAACAAAATAATACCGAATCAGGGGTTGAAATTCCTTTTAAGCAAGAGAGAGATCGTGAATTGGGGTATGAAATGTATTTAGTTAATTATATTCTGTTTGACATAACAGATTTAAAAAATGGGACTTATTTTATTGATTACGCTAAAGATTTATATTCAATTCAAAATTCATATAAAAAAGAACCAACTGGAGATGGTTTGCTAATCATAAGCATTCCTACCGAAACTCTAAAGAAATGTAAGATTTCAAATGAATTTATCTCAAAAGAAAATTTCTTAGAAAATGAAAACTAAATCCTATATACCCTTGATTATCATTACACTATCACAGTTTGGATTTGGGCATGACGGTATATTTTGGAGTTTAGAAATCAAATTTAAAATTGAAACCGAAGATGCTTGGAGGACTAACTTGCTTGATGATTTTGAGTTTTTAATAAATAATAGATGTTTTGACCGCAAATCCCTTTTCCCGATGAGGTTGATGACAAAAAATTAAGAAAAGAATACATCAATTATCTTGACGAAAAACATCAGTGAAAATCAATCGTGTTAGGTTTGTTAATAATAAGATTCAATCACATTATTCTCTTCATCCAGGGTTATCATTTTCATTCCGTATGAATAAATATAATTTTCTTTACCATCTTGTGAATCTTTGAATTTAAAATTACCGGTGATTCTTTTGGTTTCAGGGTTAATTAATTTTTCGCCTTTTTGGTTGTAATAGTTTTCCTGTTCCCGGCTTTCTTCTGTTTGGGGAAATGATTTGTCGGTCAGAACATAAATTCCCTCATAAACCTGATGGATTCGATTTTCGAAAGACGATGGCGAAATAATATAATTTCCCTGATAATCAATCACAAAATTATTGTTGCTTCTTTCTTTGCTTTCGACAATGATTTGACCGTACTTATTGAATTTATTGCCGATATAGGCAATCTCATCCAAAATCTTTATTGTTTCAAAATCTTCATTGATGATTTTTAAGATTTTACGGATTCTTTGCGGATAAGGTCTTCCGTAATAATCGTATTCTTGTTCGGATTTTTGAGTTTCCCAAACGATACAATGTCCTTTATAAAAATTGGTGAAAGGAGTGATTTCAGCCTCAGGAATAATCTTTTGACCTTCGAAATTGATAAAACCTCGCTCTTCTTTTCCGGGAATCCGATAGGTAAAAAGTTGACTGTCTATGGATGGATTTACAACATAGCGCCAAATTTCCGGAACCTTATAAACCTTTGAATCATAAGTTAGGAAATATTCATTTTTTTTGGTCTTAATCAAATAATTTTCAGGATTCCAATAGGTGAGCAAACTGTCTGAAGTGGCGATTATTTCCTTTCCTGTGAATTTATCCAAAACGGTAGTCACCTTCTGGTCTTTTTCAAAATAAGTGTTCAATAATGCTTTTCCGTCCTCCCAAAAAGGTTCGTTGTATTTGAAATCCGTCAAAAAATCGCCGTATTTGGTAACCAATGCAAATTTGTCACCCCGCCGGGCATAACCAAAGTCGGGGATAAATCCTCTTCTTAAATAATCTCTCAAAACATATTCTTCCCCAAAACCACCCGTTAAAAAATCATCATCTGTAATCTCCAAACTCTTCATAATTTCCAAAATATGATACAAATGTGTACTCGAATTGGAGATTCCGACATCTTCTCCGTAAGGGTGTTCGTATCTGATAATGGAATCATTTGGGTTAATGGGAAACACAATAATCGTTTCGAAAAAACCTTCTCTTTGTGAATACACATAGGTATATTCCTCGGAAGTTTTGCCCGTATCACTCAAAAACACAAAGCCCTTTTCGGTCTTTTTCAACGAAACATAATCATTGATTTTCGTAATATTTTCCTGAGCCGAAACTAAAAACGAAAATCCAAAAATCAGAATAACAGAAATATACTTTCCCATAAGGCACAAAGTTGCAAAAGAATTCCCTAACCGCTACTTAAACTTTCAAAAATTCGGTTAGAACTTCGCTTCATTCGTCACATACCAGTTCAATAAATTATTTTCGTATTCATAAGTGTATTTCGCTTGGATTAAGATGGTTTCAGCACTTAACAAACTATTTCTTGCGGCGAAATAACCATAAGAATCAATCATACCCTGCCTGAATTTTTCTTCTGTTTTTTCAAAAGATTTTTGTTGGGCTGCGGTATTTTTTTCAGCCGATTGCCAGGCATCATAAGCATTTTGGGTTTGAGTATAGGCTTCGCTCAATACCTGATAATACGCTTGTTTTTGTTGTTCATTTTGTAGTTTCGCCTGTTCTGATTCAATTTTTGCTTGCTGAACGGCTGTCCGGGTTTGCAAACGGTTAAAAATCGGAATGTTCAGTGAGATTCCGAGAAAATGATTTTTGTTGTTTCGGAATTGGTCTTTCAGCGATTCGGATTCAATATCCACATAAAACGATGAAAGCGAATAATTTCCGTTAAGCGTCGGAAAATACCGACTTTTTTCCTGTTGAATGTTTTTTTCGGAAATTTCAGCTTGAATTTCGGCCGATTTGATTTCAGGACGGTTCTGAAGGCCGGCTTCAAAAAGTTTGTCAATGGATTCAAGCGGAAAAATTTTGGTCAGGGTGTCGGTTTGAATAAATTCCACAGCATCTTTGATATGAAGTAAATTCATCAATGAAAGCTTTGAAAGTCTGACCCGGTTTTGGGCCGCAACGATGTTTTGTTCGTCATCAGCCATACTCGCCTGCATTTCGTACAAATCACTTTTGGCTTTGTTCCCCAATTCCACTTCGGTTTCAATTCGTTTGAGATTCAACAGATTATTTGCTTTGTGATTTTCGAGCAATTCCAATTGTTCTTTGTCCAACTGATGTTGATAAAATGCCTGTACAATTTTGATAATCAATTCGTTCTTTCTAATTTCCAAATCATATTTTGACTTTTCTTTTTGCAGTTTAGCCGATTTGATTCGAACGAAATTGCCCCAGTTGAACAATTCCACATTGGACGAAAAACTGAACGAATTGGAACGAATATCCGAACTCATTCGCGCATTGGTGGTCGGATCGATGACCGAACCAAAGTTGTACTGATTATCGGCGTAGAGATTGGCGTTGGGCAGAAGATTTCCGTAGGCAGCCGTAATTTGCTGTCCGGCAATCTCCGAATTCAAGACGGTTTCCTTAATCGAAAAATCATTTTCCAAAGCATAGTTCAAACAATCACTCAACGACCAAGTTTTTTGTTGAGCATTTAATCCGTAACCGGCTATTATATAAATTATTGTAATTATTTTTTTCATTCTCTAAAATTTTCAATATTTTCAATCTTCATGTTCCTTAACTTCTTCATGGTTTTATTTTTTTAACCATTAAGGCATGAAGGGAATTAAGGGTTTTCATTAAGTTTATTCTCAATCTTTCTCAATCCTATCAATCTTCATGTCCCTTAACTTCTTCATGGTTTTATTTTTTTAACCATTAAGGCATGAAGGGAATTAAGGTTTTCATTAAGTTTATTTCAATCTCTTTCAATCTTATCCCAATCCTATCAATCTTCATGTTCCTTAACTTCTTCATGGTTTTCACTCATATTTCAAGTATTTCACCGGATTTGTTTTGGTCGCATTCAGCGTGCGGATGACCACCACCAGAAGCGCCAATAAAATCAATACGACAAATCCCAATAAAAACGGCCACCACGGTAAGTCTATGCGATATACAAAGTTTTCCAACCATTTTTGCATCAAATAATAGGAAATCGGGATGCTGCATAAAACTGATATTGCAGCAATCACCACATATTTTTTGCTAAACATTTTGACCAAATCGGTTTGAGAAGCGCCCAAAGTTTTTCTAATTGAAATTTCACGCATTCTTTGTTCAATGATAAAGGAAATCAACCCAAATAAACCGAGTAATGCAATGAATACAACGACCACAGTGAGAATAAAAAACAGATTTTTTTGTTTCTTGTATTGATCATAAGTTTTCGCAAACCGCTGATCTACAAATTCATATTGAAACGGATAGCCTGGTTCGACTTCGGTTCTCCATCTTTTTTCGATTTCGTTTAATACGGATTCTGTTTTTTCGGGTTTGATTTTAAAAAGCACCGAATTGAAATTGAATTTCTGCCAATCCACTGTTTTCCAATGAAAGAATAGAGTGGGTTTGATTTTTCGGTCAAATCCTTCGATGAAAAAATCCTCCACAACGCCTACTATCTTAAATTTTTCTTCACTCATTCCCGATTGAATTTCGGTTTCCAACGGATTTTCCAACCCCAATTCTTTTACCAAAGTTTCATTGACCAACACATTTCGGATGGTGTCCGATGAAATTTCGGGAGACAAATTTCTTCCTTCCAATATTTTGACATTCAACACATCCAAATAATTAAATTCCATGGCAGCACTTACCGCCTGAATGGATTTGTCCAAATAATTCAAATTGGAAGTATTGCTGTTGAGGCTGCCGGGGATGCGCATTGCGGAAGAAATTGTTTCGATTCCGTCGATGTTCTTAAAGTTCTGTTGAAGCAATTCATACCGTTGAAATCGTTTATCTCCTTTGTAATCATTCATATAAACCACAAGTGTTTGGTCGGCATTGAATCCCAAATCGCGGGTCATCATGTACTGCACCTGCTGATAAATTACCAAACCGCCCATCAAAAAAAATGCAGAAATCAAAAACTGAAAACCCATCAGGGTGTCGCGTACCAAAGTTCCGGATTTGCTTCTCGAAAAATTGCCTTTCAAAACTTTCAAGGGTTGAAATTTGGACAAATAAAGGGCAGGAATCAAGCCCGAAAGTAAAACGGTAAACAAAAGGGAAACAGAGATATAAATGAATATGGAGCCGAAGTTTAGTTCCATATTTTTGTTCAGATAGGAATTGAAATAAGGCAATATAATTTCTGCCAATGCCAAAGCCAGAAGCAATGAAAACGAACAAAGTGCAAAGCTTTCCAACATGAATTGAAGTATCAGGTTTTTTCTTTGTGCTCCCAATGTTTTTCGCACGCCGACTTCTTTTGCCCTTTTGATGGAATTGGCGGTGGTAAGATTGATGAAATTCACACAGGAAAGCAGTAAAATCACGAAAGCCAAACCGCTCATGATATAGAGCAGCGATAGATTTCCTTTTCTCATGGTTCCACCATCGCCTGTCGCAAAAAGCCGCATTTCGCTGAGTTTGTCAAATAGAATTTCTGTTTTTCCGTATTTGCTTTCGTATTCTTCTACGCTGATGCCTTCGCTTTTTGAATTGGGCAATGTTTGACTAACATAAACCACTTCATGGTTGATTCGTTT
>CAYFWH010000031.1:8525-20442 GCA_964346785.1 uncultured Weeksellaceae bacterium
CTTGGTTGTTATAAACGCCCTTTACAACATATTCTTTGTCCAAAATTCGAATGGTTTTTCCCAAAGCCTGACCATCACCATAAAGGGTTTTTGCCCATTTTTCGGAGATGGCAATACTTTGTAAATCGGTCAATACATTTTGAGCGGAACCCTCAATAAACTCGAAAGGAAAAAATTCAAAAAAATTGGACGAAGCCGGCATGAGTCCGTCCATATAATAACTTTTGCCTTGAGTTTGAACCAATTCACTATCCTGCCAGTCTAAGTATAAAAAGTCCTGTATTTCAGGGAAAGTTTCTTTCATTTTTGGTCCTTCCGGAATGGTGGCGGTTGACCAAATTTCATCATCCCCCATATCGTGAATGACCTGATAAACTTGATTGCTCTCAGGATTCCATTGGTTATAGCTTAATTCATCTTTCCAGTACAAAATCGTCAGGATTATACCAACCATCCCGATGGTCAGCCCAAAGACATTGATGAAAGCGGCTAATTTATTTTTTGAAAAATTCCGAAAAGCGGTTTTAATCCAGTTCTGTATCATGTTTTATTCTTATTAATTTTGTCATTCTTCATGTTTTTAACTCCTTCATGGTTTTAATTAATTCACCATTAAGATATTAAGTGAATTAAGAGTTTTCATTAAGTCTATTTTCAATCTTAATGCTTCTTATCTCCTTTCTGGTTTTTATCAAAAGGTCTTACTCATATTTCAGATATTTGACCAAATCGATTCTCGTTGCTGCCCATGCCTTGATGCTGACGACCAGAAAAGCAAGTACCAACAAGACCACCAGGCAAAACACAAACGCCATCCACGGCATACTGATTCGATAGGCAAAATTTTGCAGCCATTCATGGCCAAAATATCCAACTAACGGAAAGGTCAATAAAATAGCGACAGCACCGATGAGCATATAGGGTTTGGCGAAACGGCGGACAATGTCACCGGCTTCTGCCCCCAAAGTTTTTCGGATGGCAATTTCCTTCAACCGCTGTTCAATGATGAATGACGAAAGCGCATACAATCCCAAAAGTGCGATAAGGATAACAATTCCGGTCATGATGCTGAAAATATGCTGTTGCCGTACATATTGCTCATAGGTTTTTTCAAAGTTTTTATCCAGAAACGAATAGGTGAAAGGCTGGTTTTTCACCACATTTGCCGGCCAGTAGGTTTCCAGATTTTGAAGTATTTCATCCAAATATTCGGGTTGGAATTTGATGACGACATTGCCCATATTGTAAATCATGTTATTTTCAAAGGATTTCCAATGTTGCATAAAAGCGGGTTGAATCGGTGAGAAAGCATCAAAAATATGATAGTCCTTCACCATTCCGACTACGGTTATATCATTGTTTAATTTCTTATGAATCGGGTCGTCATAAATCCCTAATTCCTTTGCCATTGTTTCATTTATCACAATGTTGTTAATGGTGTCCGAAGCGTATTTTTCAGATAAAAATCTACCTTTCAGCAGTTTCATGCCCATCATTTCGGGATAACCGAAATCAATGCTGTTGTACAAGATATTTACTACTTTTTTGTCTTGATATTTGATTTCAGTCGTTGAATATCCGGTTTCAGTTCCAACCAATGGGCGCACGCTGTTCACCGCCGTTACGCCTTTTAGATTTTGTAAATAAGTTTTCACAGCCGAATAATCTTGAAAAGGCTTATCGGTACCTCTATTGAAATTGAGCACCAGAATTTGTTGTTTGTCAAATCCCAAATCCAATTTATTCAAATAAGAAATTTGAAAATAGACAATCAAGCTGCCGATAAAGAAGAAAGAAGCAATCATGAATTGCAAGCCCAACATGGCATTTCGCAAATAAATCCCTCTCGAACTTCTCGAAAAGCTGCCTTTGAGTACTTCGATGGTTTTGAATTTGGCGATATAAAATGCCGGAATGATTCCGGTCAATAAAGTCGTTCCGATAACAATCAATAAAACCTGAACCAAAAACAAAGCGTAATTGATTGTAATTTCGGTTTTCATAAATTGATTGAAATAGGGCAGGATCAATTCAATCAACACCAATGCGAGAAAACAAGAAAAAACAGTCAAAATAAAAGTTTCAAACAAGCTCTGAAAAACAATGTCTTTTTGCTCTGCGCCTACCGATTTTCTTACCCCGACTTCTTTGGCTCTTCTGATGGCTCCCGCCAATGAAAGATTGATGAAATTCACTACGGATATCATCAGAATCAAAATTGAAATTCCAAACATGATTTTCATGATGGAGCGATTGCCGTAGGGTTCAAAGTGGGTAACGGAATTAATCAAATCAAATCGGCTGTTTTCGATAGGCACAAATAAGGCTTCAAAAGGATAAATTTTCAAATACTCTTCCGGAGTCATTCCTTCTTCTTTGGCTTCTTTATTCAATTCTTCTTTCCAGACGGCATCATCGAATTTTTGTTTGATTGCCGAAGCGGTCATTGGTTGTTTGGTTTTGATGTAGCCGTTGTAGGTATAATTTCCCCAATAATCATCCAATTTCTTAAACGGAATCACGATTTCAGGCATGATACTCGCTTTCTTGTCCAATCTGTAAACGCCATGAATCACATACGCATTGTCACCGATTTGAACGGTTTTGCCCATTGCATTCTCTTCGCCAAATAATTTTTGTGCAAATTGTTCGGAAACCGCAATATAATTGTCTGCATTCAAGGCATTTTCGGTGTTTCCTTCTATAAAATCAAATGGATAAAATTCAAAAAAGTTTTTGGTGGCATTGATTGTTTTTACCGATTGAACATTTCGGTCTTCTACCTTGACCATCGCATCTTCATAGCCCATGGCGCTGACCAATAAGATTTCTTCGATTTCAGAAATATTGGCTTTGGCCTTTTCCATTTGTGGATTGGAAACACCCCAAACATCTTTGTCCTCATCAAAAACATGACCTACGGCGAAAATTCTGTCTTTTTCGGGAATCCAACGGTCGTAGCTGAATTGGTCATACTGATAAAGAATCGTCAGAATCAAACCGACCAAACCAATGGTCAATCCAAATATATTGATGAAAGTCGCTAATTTGTTTTTGGCGAAATTCCTGAATGCAACCTTTATCCAGTTCTGTATCATTGTTTTATACTTTTAAATTTTATTATTCTTAATGCTTCTTAACTTCTTAATGGTTTTAATTAATTCACCATTAAGGAATTAAGTGAATTAAGAGTATTCATTAAGTTTATTTCCAATCTTTCTCAATCTTTTTCAATCTTCATTTTTCTAAACTCCATCATGGTTTTAATTAAATCACCATGAAAGCATTATACTTTAAGAATACTATCCTAATGTAACTTCTCTTTTGTTGGTATGTTCCGCGATGATTTCGCCGTCTTTCAGTTCGATGGTTCTTTCCGAAAAAGAAGCATCATACGCCGAGTGGGTAACCATGACGATGGTTGAACCTTTGGCGTGCAAATCGGTGAGCAACTCCATGACTTCATTTCCGTTTTTGCTGTCCAAATTTCCCGTGGGTTCATCGGCGAGAATCAATTTGGGTTCGGTAACCAGGGCTCTTGCCACGGCGACCCTTTGCTGTTGTCCACCCGAAAGCTGTTGCGGAAAATGTTTGGAACGGTGCGAAATATTCATCCGGTCGAGAATTTCTTTGACCCTTTCTTTCCTTTCAGATGAGCCGATTCCGTTGTAAATCAGCGGTAATTCAATGTTTTCGTAAACCGTCAGTTCATCTATCAGATTGAAATTCTGAAAGATAAAGCCGATGTTTTGTTTTCTGATTTTGGATCGTCCGTTTTCTTTGAGTTTTCCCATTTCCTGTCCATCAAAAAGGTAGCTTCCGGAAGTGATATCGTCCAACAAACCCAAAATATTGAGAAGGGTGGATTTGCCACAACCGGAAGGACCCATAATGGAAACAAATTCGCCTTTTTTGATGTGAAGGCCCACATTGTTCAATGCCCGCGTTTCAACTTCTTCGGTGCGATATACTTTCGTAAGGTTTTCTGTTTTTATCATTTTTATTGTTTTTTGTAATCATTCTTAATGTTTCTTAACTTCTTAATGATTTTTTACACTTCAACTTGCTCAGTGTGACGATTTGATATGAAAATACCTGCTATTCATCAATCCAAATTCAACACTTCAATATCCTTATAATCATCATAAGAAGAAGTAATCACTTGATCGCCCGCTTTCAATCCGCTGATAACTTCGTAATAAACAGGGTTTTCTCTACCGGTTTTGATTTCTTTTCTCACTGCCTTTTTATTGTTTTCCAAAACAAAAATCCATTTTCCGGCGGTTTCCTGATAGAACGAACCCTTCGGAATCAGTAAACTTTCCGAACTTTCCGAAAGAAATAATTTCACACTGAACGACATCCCCATTCTCAGGTTTTCGGGAAATTCATTTTTGAAAACCAAATCCACCTGAAACTGACCGTCTTTGACTTCGGGCAAGACTTTGGAAATCAAAACTCCGTAAGTTTTTCCGTTGGACTCTATCGTTCCTTCCTGTGCCGGTTGTAATTTGGAAATATAATATTCATCCACTTTGGCGGTCAGTTTGTAGCCATCCATAATGTCGATTTTGCCCACACTTTCACCGGCGTTGATGTGCTGTCCGAGTGTTGGACTGAACGACGACAAACGCCCGGAAGCCGAAGCCAGTACAATGAAATTCTGTTTGTTGCTTCTCAGAATATCGAGATTTCTTTCCATTTGGTTGAGTGCGCTGTTGATAGAACCGATTTGCACTGCCCGCGCCTGTTTTTCCTTTTGTACACTGTTTTGAATTACATTTTTTCTTTTGGATTGATAGTCGAAATTTTCTTTTGATTTTTTATAATCTTTTTCGGGCAGAATCTCGGCTGCCAACAGATTTTTGTCCAAATTATATTGTTGTTCAGCATCGATATAATCGTGCTGAATCAGGATCAACTCTTTTTCCAATTCCAATTCCTGGTTGGTCAGGCTGATTTTCAGATTTTTTAGATTGTTGATTTGCTCGACAATGGCGGTTTCTTGTTGCAGATAGCCCAATTCAGAGTTGGGATTATAAATCCGCATCAGCGGTTCGCCCTTTTGCACCATGCTACCGTCTTCCACAAAGATTTCCTGCACGGCACCGCCTTCCACCACATTGATCAATACCGAATTCAAAGGTTCGATTTTTCCGTTTAGAATGATAATGTCATCAAATTTCCCTTCTTTCACTTCCCGAATAGTGATTCGTGATGCATCCACATTCAGGGTTTTCTTTCTGAAAAGCGATGAAAACAACAATCCGACTAAAACCAGCGCAAAAACCGCAACCGGAATGATTATTTTGTATTTTGATTTTTTATTTTGAACTTTCGTGTCCATTTAAAACTAATTTTCAATTATTTACGAGTGAAAACTGTGCCACCGAATTATGAAGTTTTAAAAGACTGAAAATGAATATAAATGAAATTAAGATAAAAATCGAAGTGTCCGTTTTCGTACAGTAAATGTACAAAATCGGACACATAAGTTGAGTGTGGATATTTTTAAGCCATTAAGAAGTTAAGGAAATTAAGTTTAATATTGTAAATTTATGACAAAGAGAGAAGTTACCCAATTATCCTACGACATTACCGGTTGTGCCATAAAAGTTCATAAGGCCTTAGGCCCCGGTTTATTGGAAAGTGTTTACGAAAAATGTCTGAAATACGAATTGGAAAAGAATGGACTTCATGTTTTGCAGCAATTGGTTGTTCCGGTTGTTTATGACGAATTGGTTTTTGACACCGATTTGAGGTTGGATTTATTAGTAAATAACTGTGTGGTTGTTGAATTGAAAGCAATCGAAAACACGCTTCCGGTACACGAAGCGCAAATATTGACCTATATGAAACTATTGAAAAAGCCACAGGGATTATTGATAAATTTTTATACGGACAATATTACCAAATCCATGAAACCGTTTGTTAATGAATATTTCAGAAATTTGCCGGAATAAATTGAACCATTAAGAAGTTAAGATACATTAAGAATAAAAGAAGTAAAAATCATGCTTAATGAAAACTCTTAATTCACTTAATCTTAATGGTGGGAAAAATTATAAAAACCATCTTTTACCGTGTGATTGAATAAATTGAAGTATATTTGATTAAATATTTTGATGATGGATCTTCAGGCAACAAAATTAGAATTGATAAACTATTTGGTGAATACCCAAGAGATGTCTTTATTGCAGAAAATTAAAGAGTTGATTTTGAAAGAAAACAACAAAGTAATTGGTCATACGGGCAATGGAGAACCTTTGACAGTTGACTTGTTGAATGCCAAGTTAAATAAAGCGGAAGAAGACTACAAGGCAGGAAGAATAATAACAGACGAAGATTTGACCAAGGAAATAGAAACCTGGTAAAATGGCTACAAACACATATAAGATTATATGGACTGATGCAGCAAAAGAAGATTTGAAAGATATTTTCAATTTTATCAAGAAGAAAACTTTACAAGGAGCTAAAAATGTGATTTATGATATAAGAAATGCTCCTAAATCGGTTCACTTCTCACATCAAAACGAAAAAGAAAGATATAATAATAAGTATCAAAGAATCATAGTCCGAAACTACAAAATCCTATACAGGATTGATAATCAAAAAAACGAATTAATAATTGCAGCAGTATTTGACACCAGACAAAATCCTGAAAAGCTATCGGATTTTTAGTTAAATCAATATTTTTCTATATCTGACAACTCTTTTTATTAAAATCAGCTGGATAATATTTCTCAATAAAATAGCTTTTGACCAATGATTTCTTAAGTTAGCCAAAAAATAAGGTCTTAAATTTACAGCCAAAGAAGTCAAAGGAAAATGCGAAAAAAGGAAGCCACGATATTGATTGTTGATGATGATGCCGATATTCTGTTTGCGGCCAAGGTTTGGCTGAAACGGTTTTTCACCAAAGTACTGACTTCGGAATCGGCACAGAAAATCAAAGAAATCGTTCATGAACAAGAGCCGGATGTGGTTTTGCTCGATATGAATTATCGCAAGGGTTTTGAAGACGGCAGAGAAGGTTTGTACTGGTTGGAATATTTGCAGGAAACGCTACCCGAAACGGTTGTGATCCTGATGACCGGGTTTGGCGATGTGGCTTTGGCGGTTGAAAGTCTGAAAAAAGGTGCTTTTGACTTTGTACTCAAACCGTGGAACAATGAAAAACTGTATGCGACCGTAAATGCCGGTGTGGATTTGGCGCGAAAAAATAGAAAAGTTAATCGTTTGGAGAATATCAGCCGAATGGATGAAGCATCATATTTTGAAGGCAAATCAGCGGCGATGAAAAATGCGATGAATCTTGCCGCAAAAGTCGCTCCTACCGATGCCACGGTTTTGATTCTGGGTGAAAACGGTACCGGAAAATTTGTGATGGCACAGGAAATTTACCGACAATCCGAAAGAAATAATGCGCCTTTCATCCATGTCGATATGGGCTCTTTGAATGAAAATCTGTTTGAAAGCGAATTGTTTGGTTATGCCAAAGGTGCGTTTACAGGAGCCGAAAAAGATACCCCCGGACGATTTGAACTTGCCGACGGCGGCACAATTTTTTTGGATGAAATTGGGAATCTTTCTTTGCCGTTGCAGGCCAAATTATTGACGGTTTTACAAAATCAGAAGGTCAATCGGCTTGGCGAAACCAAAGCCCGAAAAACCGATGTCAGGGTGATTTGCGCAACCAATGCACCGATTTATCAAATGGCCAAAGGCGGAAAATTCCGACAGGATTTACTGTTCAGAATCAATACGATGGAAATCACTTTACCACCACTGCGCGAACGAAAAGAAGACATTTTGCCAATGGCGGAATATCTGTTGCAAAAATTCAAAAACAAATACCGAAAACCCGATTTATCATTGGCCGGTTCCACTCAAACCGAAATTGAGAATTATGCCTGGCCGGGCAATGTCCGTGAAATGGAAAATGTATTGGAACGAGCTGTGATTCTGGCGGATAAAGATGAAATTGATGCCTATAATCTCCATTTTTCACCGATTGAAACTGTCGGAAAACAAAATGAAAGACTGACGCTCGAAGAAATGGAAAAAGACATGATTCAAAAAGCTTTGCACAGAAACAAGGGCAATGTCAGCCATGCCGCGGAAGAATTAGGTTTGACAAGGGCGGCACTCTATCGCCGGTTGGAAAAATTCAATTTATCGTAATGGGAAAAAACTTCGGCATCCTGCTATTGTTGAGAATTCTTTGGGTTTGCAACCTGAGCGTTTCGGCAGTTTGGCTTTTGCGACACGGACTTTCCTTTACCGCCGTATTTTTTGTGCTGGTTGCGCTGATTTTTTTGGCTGAACTCTATCAGTTTATTTACAAACCATTTTTGGATGTTCATAAAACGATTACCGCCTTGCTCAATGAAGATTTTTCACTCAAATCACCTTCGTCCCGAAAGAATGAAATGTTTTCGGATTTGGCAAAACTCTATGAAAATCAGAAACAAAATCATTTTGACCAACAATCGGTTAAAATCATTTATGACAATATCTTAGATAGTATTTCGACCGGAATTCTGATTCTGCGAAAAACTACCGACAACGATTGGGAAATCTTTCTGATGAACAAAGGATTTGCAAAAATCTTACAAATTCCGGTGTATGCTTCCTGGCATAATTTCAAACGAAATGTACCCGAATTTGTGCGAAAATTAGAAGAAACCAAGTTTTCGGAAACCCGGGAAAGCATTGAAATTTCGGTCGATAACCAGGAAAATCAGACTTATTCGTTAAAGACTTCCACCATTAAGACTTATAATTTTGATTATTTTATAATTTCGCTCGATTCGGTTCAGTCCATCATCGAAAAGAAGGAAAAACAAGCCTGGCACGATCTGATGAAAGTGATTTCGCACGAAATGATGAATACCCTGACGCCAATCAATTCCTTAGTCAGCAGTCTTCAATATTTCAGCGAACAAAACGAATGGAATTCAGACGAGAAAATTGAGTTCAAAGAAAGTTTGGAAACCATTCAAAAGAAAACCGTCCATATTCTTGAATTTGTGGACAATTACCGGAAACTGACCAATTTTCCGCAACCCAAAAAATCTGAAACCAATTTGATTGCGATAGTCCACAGTTGTGTGGATGTGATGAAACCCCTGTTGGATGAAAATAAAATTAAACTTTATTTGGATGCCGAAAAGGAAGAAATCCGATTGAATATAGATCCGGTTCTGACAGAAAGAGTTGTGATTAATTTATTGACCAACAGCATCTATGCGCTTCAGGAAGCACCCGAAAACAGAAAAATTAAAGTGAAAATTTACCGACAAAATCCAAGGGTTTTCATCGAAATATCGGACAATGGAATCGGGATTGAAAAAGAAATTCGGGACAAAGTCTTTATACCATTTTTCACCACCCGAAAAGATGGCGCTGGCATTGGATTGTCGCTGTCCAAAAACATTATGGAAGCACAAAACGGTCATCTGACTTTCAAAAGCAAATCCGGGGAGACGATGTTTGTGATGAGTTTTCAAACATAGAATAAAATACAATATCAAAAGAACAATCTGAACTGGTAATGAATAAACTTTTCAAAGGATAAGTTATAAATTTGTTTTTGATTCTAAAAACAATCAATCAAATGCAAATTATAGTGCAAATAAAAAAAACAGTTACAAAATAATCTTTGTAACTGTTTGATTTTGAAGTGGGAGCAGAGGGATTCGAACCCCCGACCCTCTGCTTGTAAGGCAGATGCTCTGAACCAACTGAGCTATGCTCCCTTTCATTTTCGGACTGCAAATATAAGCTCAATTTTTAGTTCTGCAAATATTTTAATCGAATTTGGTAAACTTTTTTTTAAGACTTATTTTCGCAATGTGATTTACAGTTAAAAATGGGTAAAAATAAATTGAGGAGATTTGCTGAAAATAAGACATTTAAGAATGTTTTTCAGCCGGATAGAGATGAAATGTTGAATGGTTTTGAACTCAAAGACAAATGGAATGAAAATTTTTTTGAAAATGATAATCCGATTGTTTTGGAACTCGGATGCGGCAAAGGAGAATACACTATTGCATTGGCGGAGAGATTTCCTGAAAAGAATTTTATAGGAATTGACATCAAAGGAGCAAGATTCTGGAGAGGTGTGAAAACAGCTGTCGAAAATCAAATGTATAATGTTGCTTTTCTGAGAACCCAGATTGAATTAATTGATTTTGCTTTTGGGAAAAATGAAGTAAGTGAAATCTGGATTACTTTTCCGGATCCGCAAATAAAATTCAGAAGAACGAAACACAGGCTGACTCATCCTGATTTTTTGAACCGTTACAAAAAAATACTCAAGCCGGATGGTTTTATTCATCTCAAGACTGACAGTGAATTTTTACATGGATACACACATGGTGTAATTCAGCTTGATAATCATAAAGTTATGTTGTCAAGCCACGATGTTTATCATCCGGATATCAAAAGAGAGCTACCCGACGAAATTACCTCTGTCCAAACTTTTTATGAGCAAAAGTTTCTGGAAGAAAACAAAAGAATTACCTATATTCGTTTCAAATTGAATCAATAATCAAATGAAAAATATATTTATAACCTTGTTTTTGTCTGTTGGAATCTTTCTGACAGCGCAAACAAAAGGTCCGTCAGTTTCATTTTCAGAATATAATTATTCATCAGAAAATAAACCCGAACAATCTCAAATCCTTAATTTCACGATAGATCAGGATGATTTCGTAAACAGTCTTTTAGGTCAGGTCAATGAACAAAATATTGGAAATACAATCGTAACACTTGAAAATTACGGTACCCGTTACCATACAAAATCAAGTGGTGTTCAGGCTTCTCACGATATCTTAAGCTGGTGGCAGGCACTGGTTGATGACGCAGGCAGAACCGACATTACAGTTGAAGCAGTCAACCATAATTCCACAAATCAGATTTCAGTGATTTTAACGATTCCGGGCTCAGAAAATCCGGATGAAATTGTAATTGTCGGCGGTCATCTCGACTGTGGCGACTACTGGATTCAAAACAATGCGCCCGGTGCCGATGACAATGCTTCGGGTATAGCAACTCTGACAGAAGCACTTAGGGTTTTGCTTGCCAATGATTTTCACCCCAAAAAAACTGTTCAATTTATGGCTTATGCAGCTGAAGAAGTTGGTTTGTTTGGCTCTGCTGATATTGCTCAAACCTATAAAAATCAAAGTAAAAATGTGTTGGGCGTACTTCAGTTTGACATGACGAATTACAAAGGCTCTTCTTTTGATGTTGGCATCAACAGTGATCAGCAACATGTTTCTGCAGAACTGAATTTATTTTTGATTGAACTGCTTGAGCATTACAATTCATCAGGTGAGCATTTAATTACTTATGATGCTGCTTATTGCAATTATGCCTGTTCTGACCATGCCAGCTGGACTCAAAATGGTTTTGACGCCTCTTTTCCGATGGAAGCTGCATTTGAAGATTCAAATCCTAATATTCACACCCCAAATGATACTTTTGCAGCGATGAACAATGATGCTTCACACTCGGTTAAGTTTGCAAAAATCGCACTTGAATTTATAGTTGAAACTGCAAAAACGACTGTGCTTAAAACCAGCGAAGTTCATTCGCCAAAGCTGAACATGGCGGTTAAAAATAAAGTATTGAATTATAATTTAAATTTCTTTGATTCGGTGTTTGAAAAAGCAGAAATTCTGGATGTTTCGGGCAAAAGAATGATTACAGTTCAGAATCCTGAAGTCAATGGTCAGATTTCACTAAGATCATTGAATAAAGGAGCTTATATTTTAATTTTCAGAGATAAAAACTCAAAAACATATTCAAAAAAATTTCTTTTGAAATAGATAATTTCAATCAAATATTATTTTCTCATAATTGTTAATTTCATTGATAATCAGCATGATTGAGTTTTCGTGTTATTTAT